>NZ_BAABCQ010000181.1:0-8723 GCF_039539045.1 Streptomyces marokkonensis | reverse complement strand
CACCGCTTTTGGAGCATCGACGAGAGGACACCGTATGAACCCGCTAGAGGCCCGCACCCGCTTCCAGGCACTCCGTGAGACGAAAGGCCTGGTCGAGGCCGCCGAACTGGACTTTGTCTGGACCCAGTTGGACACCGTGCGGCCCGAGGAGATCCTCGGCGAGTGGAAAGGCGGCGAGTTCGACACCGGCCACCCGCTCAACGGCGAGCTGGCGAAGGCCGGCTGGTACGGCAAGACGTTCGCCTCCGTGCACGACGCCAAGCCGTTGATCTGCCGGAACGGCGAGGGCGAGCTGTACTCCAACCTCGAGCTCGGCAAGGGCGAGGCCAGCCTGTGGACCGTCGAGTTCCGCGGCGAGTCGACGGCCACGATGGTCTACGACGGCCGGCCCGTCCTCGACCACTTCAAGCGGGTGGACGACACCACCCTCATGGGCATCATGAACGCCAAGGGCGTCCCTGCCGACGGCCCCTTCTACTACTTCTTCCTCGAGCGCACCGGGGCCGTCCTCGGGGAGCAGCGGTCCGGAGAGGGCGCGTGAGGCGCGTCCGCGCCGCGGTCACCCGGGAGCCGGGCGCACCGTTCGCCCTGCGGGACGTGGAGCTGGAGGACCCGCGGCCGCGTGAGGTGCTGGTCAGGATGAGGGCGGTCGGGGTGTGTCACACAGACCTGGGGATCCAGGCAACCTGGCCCCGGCAGCTCACCCCCATGGTCTTCGGCCACGAGGGCGCCGGCCGGGTCGAGGCGGTGGGCGCGGAGGTGAAGGGCCTCGCGCCGGGAGATCCCGTCTGCCTCACGTTCGCCAGCTGCGGCGCGTGCCCGCAGTGCGTGGCGGGCCATCCGGCGTACTGCGACTCGGCACGGGACCTGAACCTCTCCGGCGGACGCGGCGACGGCACCACCACGCTCCGTCTCGACGGCGCCCCTCTGCACGGCGGCTTCTTCGGTCAGTCCAGCTTCGCCACCTACGCCGTCGTCCACCAACGCGGAGTGGTCAAGGTGCCTGCCGGCCTGCCCGACACGGTCACCGCGCCACTGGGCTGCGGCGGGCAGACGGGCGCGGGGACCGTACTCAACCGGTTGCGACCCGAGCCGGGGACCTCACTCGTGGTCCTCGGGGCCGGCGGGGTCGGGCTGAGCGCGCTGATGGCCGCGGTGGCCGTGGGCTGCGACCCGGTGGTGGCCGTCGACCCGGTCGCCTCCCGGCGGGCCCTGGCCGTCGAACTCGGCGCCCGGGCGGCCCTGCCGCCGGGTGACGAGCTGGTGCAGGCGCTGCGCGACCTCACCGGTGGCGGAGCTCACCATGTCGTGGACACCACGGGCCGGCCGGAGATGCTCCACCGTGCCGTCGCGGCACTGCGCCCGCGTGGCGAACTGGCCTTCCTCGGCCTCGGCGGCGAGGTGACGTTCGACATGATGCGCCTGATGACCAAGGGGGTCCGCGTGCACGGGGTGATGGAGGGCGACTCCGACCCCGGCCGCTTCATCCCCGAGCTGATCGACCTGCACCGGCGCGGCCTCTTCCCGGTGGAGCGGCTGATCACCACGTTCCCCTTCGAGGAGATCGGCACCGCCGTGGCCGCCATGCGCGACAAAAGCGCGGTCAAGCCGGTCCTCACCTTCACCTGAACCCGGCAGCCCCGGGCCGGGCCCCACGCACCGGTCCCGGGCGTCGCACCGGTCGCAGCGGTCACATCGGTCGCGGGCGTCACATCGGTCACGGGCGTCACACCGGTCCTGGCCGACGCACAGTCCCGGCAGCCTCACCAGTACCGGCAGAAAGTGATGCTGGATTCACGCCCCGTGCGGTCCCCGCAGGGAAAGCCCGGGCCCTGTCGGCCACGTGTGATTGACTGATCCGCATGGTCCCGCCTCCCCATCCGCCCGTCCAACCGTGACCGCCGACCCGACCACGGCCACTCGGCCGCGCAATCGCAAGCAGCTCATCGTCGAGGCGGCAGGCCGGGTCTTCAGCGAGCGCGGCTATCACAGGGCGTCCATGGAGGAGATCGCCGCCGGCGTGGGAATCACCGCGGCCGCCCTCTACCGCCACTTCCCGAACAAGTACGCGCTCTTCGCCGAGTGCGCCGACGTCATGGCCGACGGACTGGTCGCCGCGCTCGACGAGGTACCGCCCGAGGCCCCTCTGTCGGACATACTCACGGCCGTCACCCGGGTCACCGTGGCGCATCGCGCGTCGGGCGGCGTGTACCGGTGGGAGGCCCGGTACCTCAATCGTGAGGACCGCCGGCATCTCAGGGCGAAGTTCAGGCAACTCGTCGGGCGGGTAGACGAGGCGGTGCAGCGTGAGCGCCCCCTGCCCGACGAGCGGCTGCGGGCCGTGGCGGCCCTCGGTGCGATCGGCTCCGTCACGATGCACCACACCTCGATCGCCGGGCGCCGGGCCGAAAACCTGCTGTCGGCAGCCGCGCTGCGCGTGGCCGCCACCGATCCCGCCGTGGTCCACGAGGGCGCACGGCCGGTCGAGCTGCCCACCCAGCCGGTGCCGCGCACCCGGCGTGCTCAGATCCTCGCGGCCGCCATCCCGCTGTTCGCCCGGGACGGATTCGCCAACGTAACGAACGGACAGATCGCGCGGGCGGTGGGACTGACACCGTCGGCGCTCTATCGTCACTATCCCGGCAAGGTCGACATCCTGGCCGCGGCGTGCCTCCAGGCGGCGGGTCTGCTGGCCCAGTGGGTGGAGCAGAGTCTTCACGAGGCGGCCGGCCCGCGCGAGTCCGTCGTCGCGCTGGCGGCGACGTACGTGGCCTACAGCTTCGAGTACACCGCGCTCAACAGCGTTGCCGAGGCCGAGTTGGCTGGTCTGCCGGCGGACCTGCGGCGGCCCCTGGTCCTCGCCCAGCGGGAACACATCGCCGTCTGGGAGCAGCAGTTGCGGCTGGCCCGTTCGGAGCTGGACCCGCGTCAGGCCCGGGTGCTGGTGCACGCCGGGTTCGGCGTGGTGGTCGAGGCCGGACGCAGACTGCGGTGGCGGGACGGCCACGACCACCGTGACGCCGTGACCGCTCTGGTGGTGGGTGCCCTGGGCCTTTGAACGGGCGTCGGAGGCGGGCGGGCGACGGTCCACCGCGCCGTGTGGTGCCTCGGGGCGAGGACACCCGGGTGCCCGTCCCTCGACGCGTCTGCCGCGGGACGGGCACCTGTGGAAGGGGGCGGGTGGCTCAGCCGGTCGGCCTGTTCCCGGTGGGGATCGTGATGGGGGTGGTGGTCCCCGAGGAGCCCTTGTTGAGGAACAGCATGGCCAGAGCGCGCACGAACTGGTCCATCATGTAGAAGGTGCCGGGCATGATGGGCGAGAGCCCCTCGCGGAACTTGATGTACGTCGGCCATGCGGTGCGGACCAGGGCCGCTGCCACGTAGTCGCGTCGCAGTCCCAGCCAGTCGCCGACCTCGTCGCTGAGGACGTAGCGCACGAACTCGTTCTGGAAGCCACGAGTGACGCCGAGGTCGACCTGCGCGGTCAGACTGAGCAGTTCCTCGGCCAGCTTGATGCCCTCGGTCGTCGGGGCGAGGATCGGGGTGAGCACCTGCTTCGACTGCGCCTGTGCGGCCGCCCAGGTCTTGGGAATGTACTCGTCCGGCACACCGAGCAGGTGAAGCGCGACCTGCCAGGAGTGCAGGAACGCCTCCTGGTCCTCGGCCGGGAACGGGATCTTCCACTCGATCAGCTTGCTGTGTACGTAGGTTCCCAGACTGTGGAAGGTGACCAGGATGTCGGCGGCACTGATCGGGATGTCCTGGTCGGCGCCCGACTTCCACTGCTGCAACTGCGGCAGCAGGTGACGCACCGCGGCATGCACCAGCCGGGTCTTGTTGGCGGTGACGATGAACTGTCCTGTCGGCTCGAAGGCCCTCAGCTCGGACAGGTCGTAGCCGAACGTGAACGTCTTGGCCGCGCGGTCCTGCATGTCGGCGCCGCCCGCCGACCAGTAGACGCTTCTGGCCTCGCGCGGGATCACGGTGCTCATGATGCCGCTGCCGAGGCCGTACAGCATGAACAGGTAGGTGTCCCTGCGCCGGTTGAAGTCCGCGGCGCGGGTCAGCTTGGCGCGGTCGGCCCAGGAGGGCAGCCTGTTGACCTGTCGCAGATGCGCGGTGAGTTCGGCCGGGAAGCCGCTGGGCAGCGGGTCGCCGTTGTTCACCCAACCTGCCATCGCGCTGTTGACCGACGGAACCTGTCCGTTCTTGAGCAGCGCGGCCATCAGAGGGTCCGTCGCGCTGTCCCAGACGTACTCCGGGTCGGCACCCGTGCCGGTGCCGGCCACCGAGTCCGCCGCCGGCCACGCCCATGCCTTGGCGCTGTCCGCCACGCTCACGAGCCCGAGCGCGACACCGAGCGACAGGACTCCTCGCCTGCTGAGATTCTCCATTGACTTACCCGCTTCTTCCCTGAGGCCGGAGGGCGCTCTGCGTCTTTCTCCCGACATGTCAGTTGAGCGACCACCACGCTTCGAGTCATGCAGAGCGATGTGATTTCCCGTTAACATAGCGACCCGTGTCAACGTCGGCAATGGGGATGACCGAGGGTCCTTCGGCGACACCGGTGCTCGGTCGCACGCCGGGGAATCCCGCATGCCCAGGGCCGGGCCCCGCCGAGGCCACGTGTCCGGCCGTGCCGGCCAGTCGTGCGGCGGCGTCGACGATCGGCTTCGGGCGAGGGCTGTCGGATGCCGTGAGGGGGCCGCGACCGGCCACACCACGCATTGTCAGTGGTGCTCCGTAGAGTGGAACCATCATCCGAACGGACCGGATTTCGGATCGGGTTGCGCGACCCGTGACTGCGGCATCCACCGACGGAAGAGGGCGTTTCGTGGCTCTCGTGGCGACCGTTCGTCACCGACCCGCGCCGACGCTCGACGACTTGGACAGGCTGAGAAGCCAACCGACAGGACTTCACCAGGAAGCCGGGTCTCCGCAGGGCACCACCGCGGTCCCACGGGGAACGAACAGAAGGGGATTGACGCGATGAGCACCACGGTAAAGGACCGGCTCAAGAAGCATTTCGTGAACCACGTCGCTCTCGTCATCGACAAGTCCGGCTCGATGAGAGGGCACTCGGAGCAGCTCATCCGGGTGGTGGACGAATTCGTGAAGGGGCTGGAGGAGGAGTCGGACAGACTCGGCCATGAGACCCGGATCAGTCTCTACGCCTTCGACCACCTGGTCGAGAACCTGGTGTGGGACATGGACGTGAAACACCTGCCGTCCATGCGGGGCCTGTACACCGTCGAGAACGGCGCGACGGCGCTCATCCAGGCGTCGGTGAAGGCACTCGACGACCTCGGCCACATATGGGAGGAGTACGGCGAGCACAGCTTCCTCCAGGTCGTCGTCACCGACGGGGAGGAGAACGCCTCCGGCGCGGACCGGACCGGCTCGCGCCACGACCACCTGCCCGACGGCCGCGCCGTCCTGGACACATGGCGAGGCAGGATCGCCGACAAGCTGAACGGCCTGCCGGAGCACTGGACGTCGGCCATCATGGTGCCCAACTCCCTGGCCAAGCGCACCGCTCAGCAGTACGGCTTCCCGACCGGCAACATCTCGATCTGGGACGCCGACTCGGATCAGGGCGTCGAAGAGGCGATCGGCGCCGTCAAGATGGCCGCCACGAGATTCCTGCGGGACCGTGAGCAGGGGGTGCGCGGAACCAGGAACCTCTTCTCGATGGGCCAGGACCTCAGCACGGCCGACGTGAAGTCCAGCCTTCAGGCCCTTGACGCCGGCAAGTACGTGCTGATCCCCGTGGACCAGCAGACGTCGATCCGCGATTTCGTCACCAGCGCCGGGCACCCGTACAAGACCGGCTGTGCCTTCTACGAGCTCTCCAAGCGCGAGAAGATCCAGGCCAAGAAGAAGATCGCCGTGGCGGAGAAGGACCCCGCCACCGGCCGGACGACCGGAAAGGTGTTCACCGGCCCTGCCGCCCGGCAGCTCCTGGGCCTGCCGGAGACGGAGGTCACGGTGACCCCCGGAAGCAACGCGGCATACACCGTGTTCGTCCAGTCCACCTCGGTCAACCGGAAACTGGTCACCGGCACCAAGCTGCTGGTTCTCCTGTAGCGGAGGGCCCCAGCCTCGGGCTCGATGACGGTACCCGGGATCAGCGACTTCCGCCTCGCTCCCCGGCCAGGCTGCCCGCCGCCGCGCTCGCGGTGCGGAGCGCGGTCCGGGGCGCTCGATCTGCCCCGCTGACCGGGGCCGTCTGCAACGGGTGTGCCCGGCGGGGACTCCCCCGCCGGGCAGACGACGGCCGGTGCCTACGGACCGTCAGCTCCTGCCGCTCAGCTCTGCGCCCAGCCGTGGCTGCTGCCGAGCTGCACCAACTGCTGCCGGAGCTGTTTGATCTGCTCGCCCGTCAGCCACGGGGCCGTACCCAGCAGCAGTTCGGTCACCTCGTACGTGTACTCCGCGACGCTCAGCACGTCACAGCTGCGTTCCTCACCGTCCTCGGTCCTGACGGTGGACGCCTGGATCGACGGAGGAACCTGCGGCCGCGACCTCTCGGAGAGCCGGACGGACGACGCCTTCGGCCCGCGTTCCCCCTCCTCGATCTCGAACTCGACCAGCGCCCCGGAGTGCACGGCGGATTCCGGGATCAGCAGATCATTGGCGTGCAGGAACACATCCTCTCCGCCGTGCTCCGGGGCGATGAACCCGTAGCCTCGTATGCCGTCGAAACGAACAACCTTGCCAGCAACCATCTCAACCCCACCCATGTTTCCTCCAGGGCTCCTTGCCTCTGCCATTTGTGCCAAAACCTGGTCTCCGAACCGCTCGTCGCGCCGGGCAGGGCCGAGCTCCGTGGCCGGCCCCCGCCCGTTGCGTCTTATCGGCTTACGTCAGCCTCAGTCAGCCTTCCTCTCCGAGGAGATCACCGGCGACCCAGCGCTGGATCACCTCCATCGTGGTCCCCGCGTGCTCGTCCATCATCGAGAAGTGGTGGCCCGGCACATCGACCACCGAGTGCGGGAACTTCCACCGCGGGCGCCAGTCGTCGTCCTCCGGCACCCCTGCCAGCGGCTCGGCGGCCCGCACCAGGAGCGTCGGTGCCGCGGTCTCCACGAGCTCCCACTCCAGGTCGTAGTACCGGCCCATCGCGGTCAGCCAGGCGTCGCCCCAGCGATCGTCCGAGTCCTGTTCGGGCCGGAGGTTGCGGTCGAGCAGCATGTCGAACAGCTGCGTCCCCATCTCATCCGTGATGCCGTCCTCGAAGTTGTACGTGTCGACGGCCACGACGCCCAGCACCGGAATTCCGCTCTCTTCGAGGTGCCGGGCAACCGCGTTGGCGATGAGGCCGCCCGCCGAGTGTCCGAGGAGCAGGAAGGGCGCACCGTCCGCACACCGCAGCGCCGCGTCGGCCTGCACCTCGATCAGCGCCTCAACGGTCTTCGGCAGCACCTCGCCCTTCAGGAATCCCGGCTGCGGGACAGCGGTTACGTCCAGTTCGCCGCGCACCGGTGCGACAAAGCGGGTGAACTGGTACGGGCTGGACTTCCCGGTGAACGGCGGGAAGCAGATCAGGTGCGGCGACCGGGTCTCCGCGCGGTCCGCGGAACCGTCCGCCGGACCGCCCCTGGACAGCCGGACCGGCTGCGGCAGAGTGCCCCGTTCGGCGAGCTCGGACAGCGAGGTGAACGACGGGCGGAACCGCGACACCTCCTTCATCAGGCCGACGAACTGGGGGTACTGGTTCCTGGCGCACGCCTCGCGGAACATGCCGACCAGACCTTCGGCGGACGCCGCGGGCGGATCCTCGGTCATCCCGGCCATCCCGGTCGCAACGGCCCTCTCGACCCTCCCGTCCATCCCGGCGGGCTCGGTTCCCCTATCCGCTTCGGACGACAGCCGTGTGCCCAGGTACCTGGCGAGTTCCTCCGACACCGGGTGGTCGAATACGACGGCGCCCGACAGACTGATGCCCAGCGCGAAGGCGAGGCGGTTGCGTAGTTCCACCGCGGTCAGGGAGTCGAAGCCCAGTTCGCTGAACGGCCTGTCGCTCTCCAATGAAACGGTATCGGCGTACCCGAGCACCGCAGCGACCTGCCCCCGTACCGCTTCCAGCAGGGCCCGGTCACGGGCGTCTCCGGCGAGCCCGGCGAGGCTCCGCGCCAGCGACCCGCGTGCCGATTCGCCCTCGCCCTCAGCCGCCCGGCGCAGCGGCCGGCGCACCAGGCCCCGGAAGAGCGGGTGCAGCGCTCCGGAGTCCGCCAGCCGACGCAGGTCGCCGAGGCTCAGCCGCACCGGCACCAGCAGCGCCTGTCCATCCGCCAACGCGGCGTCGAACAGGGCCAGTCCGACCTCGTCGGACATCGGCGCGATGCCCGAGCGCGTCATACGGGCCACGTCCCGCTCGGCCAGGTGGCCGGTCATGCCGCTGGACCGCTCCCAGTAGCCCCATGCGAGGGACTGTCCCGCCAGTCCTGCCGCCCGACGTGCCTGGGCCAGCGCGTCCAGGTAGGTGTTGGCCGCCGCGTAATCGGCCTGTCCCGCGCCGCCCAGGATTCCCGCAGCGGCGGAGAACAGCACGAAGAGGGAAAGATCATGGTTCCGCGTCAGCTCGTGAAGGTTGATCGCGCCGGTCACCTTCGGCCGCAGGACTTCCGCCACCCGCTCCGGGGTGAGGTCCGTGACCACGCCATCGGCCAGAACACCCGCCGCGTGCACCACACCGGTCAACGGACGTTCCGCGGGAATCG
>NZ_BAABCQ010000180.1:0-15225 GCF_039539045.1 Streptomyces marokkonensis | reverse complement strand
TCCCGCGAACTGACGGGAGAATCTACGCCTACCTGGCGAATCGAAACGGACATGACCCCCACAACATCCTGAACAGTGATCAGATGCTCTCTAAGAGGTCCTAACAGAAGTTGTTGATCATGTGACTTTCGGCTTGGAGGGTCGTTGGTCTGTTCGTGGGGAAACGACAGTCGCGGCCATGGATCGTGTCGGACGAACTGTGGTCGCTCATCGAGCCGTTGCTGCCCGAGCCGGGACCGAAGCTGGTGGAGGGCAGACCGCGGGTCCCGGACCGGCAGGCACTGTGCGGGATTCTGTTCGTGCTGCGCACCGGTATCCAGTGGGAGTACCTGCCCCAGGAGCTGGGCTTCGGCTCGGGGATGACGTGCTGGCGGCGCCTGGCCGCCTGGAACGAGGCCGGCGTGTGGGACGAACTGCACCTGGTGCTGCTGAAGAAGCTGCGGGTGGCGAAGAAGCTGGACTGGTCGCGGGCGGTGATCGACTCCTCCCACGTCCGGGCTGCTCGGCGCGGCCCAAAAGCGGGCCCAGCCCGGTCGACCGTGCACGGCCGGGCAGCAAGCACCACGTCCTCACCGACGGCCAGGGCATCCCGCTTGCCGTGTCGCTGACCGGCGGAAACCGCAACGACGTCACGCAGTTGCTGCCTCTGCTGGACAAGGTTCCGGCCGTGGCCGGCGTCGTGGGCCGGCCCAGACGCCGGCCCGACGCACTCCTCGCCGACCGCGGCTACGACCACGACAAGTACCGCCGCCTGCTGCGGCAGCGCGGGATCCGACCGGTCATCGCCGAACGAGGCGTCGAACACGGCTCCGGCCTGGGCGTCTTCCGCTACGTGGTCGAGCGCACGATCGCCTGGCTGCACGGCTTCCGCCGCCTGCGAATCCGCTGGGAACGACGCGACGACATCCACGAAGCCTTCCTCGGCCTCGCCACCTGCCTCATCACCCACCGACACGTCCAACGCCTTTGTTAGGACCTCTTAGAGTTGAAAACACTCGATCCCTACCTGTCGGGCTGGCGGATGCGCGTCGTGCCCGCCCTGGGCCACCTCGCGGTCCGCGTGATCACCAACGGCGCTGTTGACCGCACCGTGCAGAACTGGATCGCCGACGAGCTCAGCCGCTCAACGGTCAAGATGCGGACTGACCGACAAGGGCACCAAGGGCAAGCGGGCCCGCAAGGTTCCCATCGTCGAGGAGATCCGCCCCCTCGTCGCCCAGCGCATCCTGTCCGCCGGCCCCAACCCGGACGCCCGCCTGTTCACCGGCCCACGCGGCGGACGTATCTCCACCGCCGTCCTGCGCGACGCCACACACTGGGACGACGTGGTCACCAAGCTCGGCTACGAGCATCTGCGCCGCCACGACCTCCGGCACACCGCACTCACCTGGTTCGCCGACGCCGGGGTCCAAGTACACGTCCTCCGCAGGATCGCCGGCCACGGTTCACTGACCACCACCCAGCGCTACCTGCACCCGGACGTCCACAAGATCACGGCCGCCGGGGCGGCGCTCTCTGCCCACTTCAACGCGCTGCGCGCACCACGCTCCCTACCGAGCCCCATCGTCAGGACCCGCTGACCCGGTCAAGGACGCCGGACCCCAACTGGTCCCAAAAATGATCAAGGGCCGGTTTCGGATTTCTCCAAAACCGGCCCTGATCCGCGACTGTCTCCAGTCGGGACGACAGGATTTGAACCTGCGACCCCTTGACCCCCAGTCAAGTGCGCTACCAAGCTGCGCCACGTCCCGTTGCCCGTCTGACCTGGGCTTTCCCCTGGTCGAATGCGCAGGAAAACCATACCGCACTCGGACCCGTGGTCGCGCACCGCTTTCCGGGGTGGCGGTCCGCCGGTCAGCGCTTCTGCGCGCGGGACCTCTCGGACCGGCCTGAAGTGCGGTCGTCGGGCCGACTCGCGGCGCGGTCGTCGGGCCGGCCGGCGGTGCGGTCGGAGCCGGCCGCTGCCGCGTCGACCCGCACCAGTCCGCGTACCGCCGGTATCAGGAGCAGGGCGGCACAGACGGCGAAGCTCGTGGCGCCGGCGACGAGCAGCACGTGGTCGGCGCCGATCACGGAGGCGGCCGGGCCTGCGAGGGCCTGGCCGACCGGCATCATCGCGAGCGAGCCGGCCACGTCGTAGGCGTGGATGCGGTTGAGGACGTCCGGTGGGACCTGGGTCTGCACGCTGGTCGCCCACATCACGCCCCAGAAGGACATGCCGGCCCCGGCGACGGCGGCGCCGGTCGCCATGGCCGGCAGGCCGAGCCCCGCTCCGACGCTCGCGGGGAAGGCGGCGAAGCCGACGAGGGCGATCGCGCCGGCGCGCAGCATCCGCCGGGGGCGCAGCCGCAGCGCGAGGAGCCCGCCGACGACGGTGCCGGCGCCCAGGGCGGAGTTGACCAGGCCGTAGGCGCGCGGCCCGTGCTCCCCCACCACCTCGGTGGCGACCAGCGGGACGGTCGGGCCCCAGACTGCGATCATGTAGACGCACCAGACGGCGATGACACCCCACAGCCACTGGCGTGACCGGAACTCCCGCCACCCCTCGACCAGGTCGGCGCGGAAGGCCTTCGCGCCACGGCCGGCCACCGCTCGGCTCCCCGGCGGAAGCGGGGGCAGCCGGAGCAGCAACAGGCACACGGCGCTGACCGCGTACGTGGTGGCGTGGGCGGCGAAGACCCCACCGGGTGAGGCGAAGCCGACCAGGAGCCCGGCCACGGCGGGGCCCGCGAGCTGGGCGGCGGACTCGGCGACGCGTATCGCGCCGTTGGCACCCTGGACGTCGGAGGCGAGCCGGGGCACGGTGCTGGCGACACCGGGCTGGAAGACGGCGCCCGCCACGCCGTTGACGAACCCGATCGCGCAGATCTGCCACAGCACGACGTGGCCGGAGAAGAAGAGCGCGGCGGCCAGTGCCTGGGTGCCGACGCGCACCAGGTCGGCCCCGATCATCAGCTTGCGGGTGCTGAAGCGGTCGGCGAGGACGCCGCCGAAGATCACCAGACCGGCGAACGCGGCGGCCGTCGCGGCCATGGCGAGACCGACCGCGCCCGCCCCGTAACCGTGCTGGAGCAGGCCGGCGGCGAGTGCGACGGGCAGCATGGTGTCGCCCAGCCGGGCGACGGCCCGCGCGGCGAAGAACAGCGCGAAGTCCCGCGACCAGACGGCTCGTGCCGTCCGTGGCCCCGCCACTCCCTCACCCTCCCGTGCGGGCTGCGACGACGTCCCGGTCATCCCGCGCTCCCCCCTCCTCGGCCGCCCCGCCACCACCCCGTGCGACCCCCGCCCGTCCCCCGCGACCGCTGCCCAGCCCTGGTGGCGTGGCGTACTTCCTGACAGCCGGAGCCCCCCTCCGGCCCCGGCTGCCACGCATGTCTCCGGATCATGCCACGGGGCACTGACAACGCCCGAAGGGTTTTCAGCCCCCGGCCGGCAACCCCAGCCGGGGGTGGGCATCCAGCAGGCGGGTCGGTGCCGCCTGGCGCCAGGAGTCGGCGAGGACGTCGCGCAGCTCGTCCTCGCCGTCGAGGGCCTCCAGGCGGGCCCGCACCCACGCGAACTGGGCTTCGTGGCCCGCGATCCAGAACTTCTCCGGCTCGGCCAGCACCAGTTCGTCGCGCTCCTCCTTGGGGCAGCGCACCGCGATGGAGGTCTCGTCCTCGGGCAGCGTGGCGAACATCTTTCCCGCGACCCTGAACGTGGGCATGTTCCAGGCGGTCTTCTCCGTCGTGTCCGGCAGGGACAGGGCGATACGGCGTACGTCTTCTGCGTCCGGCATGTCAGGCACCGTAACGGCCACCACTGACAATCACCCGGCGGCGGTCGGGACGCCGACCTGCTTGAAGTAGAGCGTCGTCGGCCGCAGTTCCCCGCCGGGGTCCGCCGCGTAGTCGGGGATCGTCCCGGCCCGGGTCCACCCGGCGGAGCGGTAGAGGTGTTCGGCGGGGCTGCCGGTCTCGGTGTCCAGGTGGAGCAGGGTGATGCCGGCCGCCACGGCCGCCTCCTCGGCGGCGGTCAGGAGTCCGCGGCCCAGGCCACGGCCGCGGGCCGCGGGCGACACCATGAGTTTGACCAGCTCGGCGCGGTGGCGGCTGTTGGGCTTGTCCGGCAGCGCGAGGCTCACGGTCCCGGTCACCCGCTCTCCCTCGCACGCCACCCAGACGGCGAGCCGCCCGTCGGCCACGGCGGCGGCCCGCCCCCGCCACCAGGCGAGTGCCTCCGCGCGGTCGAGCGGCGCGAGGAAACCGACCGACGCGCCGGCCTCGACGGTGTCGGTCAGCAGGTCGGCCAACTCCTCCAGGAGTTCGGTCAGTCGGCGCTCGTCGACGCGACTCGTGATCACGGCAGCACCACCGCCAGCGCGTACCGCGCGTCCTCGGGCCCGGCGCAGCGGAACCTCGTGGACCCCCACACCCGCATCCGCAGGCAGTCCCCGGTACCGAGACGGTGCGCGATGTCCTGTGCCGTCACCTCCAGGGCTCCTTCCAGGACCCAGACGTGCTGTTCCAGGCCGGGTACGGGAGGCCTGTCGTAGGCGATGTCGGCGCCGGCGGTGAGCCGTCCCTCGACGAGTTCGCCGCGCAGTCCGGCGTGCGGCGGGGACACCGAGCGGCGCACGAACCCGGCGGACCGGTCCTCCCACAGCGGCTGCTCGGCGGCCCGTACCAGCAGTGCGGGTTCCGCCTCGACCTCGCTGAGCAGCCGGGACATGGTCCGTCCGTAGACCGCGCACAGGCGGTTCAGGAGGGAGGCGGTGGGGCTGGTCTCGGCCCGTTCGGCGCGGGACAGCGTGGACCGGCTCACCCCGGTACGTTCCGCCAGCTCTCCCAGCGACCAGCCGTGTTCCGCGCGCAGTTCCGTCAGGCGGGCGGCGAGCCGGGCGTCCACGGGATCGGGAGCGTCATCGGTGTCTCTCATATTCGGGACGCTATCCCGGATATGAGACAGCCGTGTTACGGAAGTCTCACGACCGGGCCGCGTCGTCGAGCGCGTCCAGCACCGGGCGGATCAGCGGGTGCTCCTCGGTGCCCCGGCGTACGGCCGCGAAGACGCGACGGGTGGGCGCGACCCCGTCGACCGGACGGACGACCACGCCCGCGAGGTCCGTGCCGAGCAGCGCCGAACGCGGTACGAGCGCCACGCCGGCGTCTGCCGCCGCGAGGGACACCACCGCGCGGAAGTCGTCCGAGGAATGCTCCAGGCGGGGCTGGAAGCCGGCGTACTCGCAGGCCAGGACCACCACTTCGTGGCACGGATTGCCCGGATAGGGGCCGATCCACGGGTCCTTGGCCAGCTCCGCGAGGGGTACCTCGTCGGTGTCGGCGAGGCGGTGGGAGACCGGGACGACCGCGTCGAAGGGCTCGGCGTACAGCGGGACGTGGGTCAGGCGCGGGTCGTCGGCGGACGGCGCCCCCCGGTACTCGACGGCGACGGCCACGTCGACCTGCCGGCCCAGCACCATCGGCAGGCTGGCGTCACCCTCGGCGTCCTGGACGCGGATGCGGATGCCGGGCGCGGACTCGGCGAGGCGGGCCAGCGCGGGCGCGACGACCAGGGCGATACCGGTCGCGAAGGAGGCGACCGTGACGGTGCCGGCCGCGCCCGAGCCGTACGCGGCCAGTTCCGCCTCCGCGCGCTCCAGCTGGGCGAGGACGGCGTTGGTGTGGGTGAGCAGGATCTCACCGGCCGGGGTCAGCCGTACGCCCTTCGCGCCGCGCTCGACCAGGCGGTGGCCGGTCTCCTGCTCCAGGGCGGTCAGCTGCTGGGAGACCGCCGACGGGGTGAGGTACAGCGCGGCGGCAGCCGCCGTCACGGTGCGGTGGTCCGCCACCGCTCGGAGGATGTGCAGCCGCCGCGCTTCGATCACGGCATCGATTCTCTCACTCGACGCACCCGCCGCCCTGGTGGCCGCGGGTCGGGCCCGCGTCAGGCGTCCAGCTCCGCGCGCGCCGCGACGAACGCGTCCACCGCGCGGTTCACGTCCTCGGTCGAGTGTGCGGCGGACAACTGGACGCGGATGCGGGCCCGGCCCTGCGGCACGACCGGGTAGGAGAAGCCGATCACGTACACCCCGCGCTCCAGCAGCAGCTCGGCCAGACGGCCCGCCCTCGACGCGTCGCCGATCATCACCGGCGCGATGGCGTGGTCGCCGGGGAGGATGTCGAAGCCCTCCTCGGTCATCCGGCGGCGGAACAGGGAGGTGTTCTCGGCGAGCCTCACGCGCAGGTCGTCGGCCGACTCCAGCAGGTCGAGAACCTTGAGGGAGGCGGCGGCGATCACCGGGGCGAGGGTGTTGGAGAAGAGATACGGCCGAGAGCGCTGGCGCAGCAGGGCGACGATCTCGGCGCGGGCGGCGACGTAGCCGCCGGAGGCGCCGCCGAGCGCCTTGCCGAGGGTGCCGGTGATGATGTCGACGCGGTCCATGACGCCGTGCAGCTCGGGGGTGCCGCGTCCGCCGGGGCCGACGAAGCCGACGGCGTGCGAGTCGTCGACCATGACCATGGCGTCGTAGCGGTCGGCGAGGTCGCAGATCTCGGCGAGCGGGGCGACGTAGCCGTCCATGGAGAAGACGCCGTCGGTGACGATCAGCTTGCGGCGGGCGTCGCCGGCGGCCTTGAGCTGTGCCTCCAGATCGGCCATGTCGCGGTTGGCGTAACGGAAGCGCTGGGCCTTGCTGAGCCGGATGCCGTCGATGATCGAGGCGTGGTTGAGGGCGTCGGAGATCACCGCGTCCTCGGGGCCCAGGAGGGTTTCGAAGACGCCGCCGTTGGCGTCGAAGCAGGAGGAGTAGAGGATCGTGTCCTCCTGGCCGAGGAACGCGGAGAGCCGGGCCTCCAGTTCCTTGTGGACCTCCTGGGTGCCGCAGATGAAGCGCACGGAGGCCATGCCGTAGCCCCAGCGGTCCAGCGCCTCGTGGGCGGCGGCGACGACCTGGGGGTGGTCGGCGAGGCCGAGGTAGTTGTTGGCGCAGAAGTTGAGGACCTCGCCGGGACGGCCGCCTGCGGTGACGTTCACGGTCGCGGACTGCGGGGTGCCGATCACTCGCTCGGGCTTGTGCAGGCCGGCGGCGCGGATCTCGTCGAGGGTGGCGCGCAGGTCGTCGCGCACGGAGTCGAACATTTCAGGAGCTCCTGGAAGAGACGGATGACTTACGCGGTCCAGTCGAGGATGACCTTGCCGCCCCTGCCGCTCGCGGCGTCGGCGAAGGCGGCTTCGAAGTCGTGGTGGGAGTAGCGGCCGGTGATCACGGGAGCGAGGTCCAGGCCGCCTTCCAGCAGCACCGACATGGCGTACCAGGTCTCGAACATCTCGCGGCCGTAGATGCCCTTCACCGTGATCATCGAGGTGACGATCCGGGCCCAGTCGACCGGGAACTCCTCGGCGGGCAGGCCGAGCATCGCGATCCGGCCGCCGTGCGTCATGTTGGCGATCATGTCGCGCATGGCCTCGGGGCGGCCGGACATCTCCAGCCCGATGTCGAAGCCCTCGCGCAGGCCCAGCTCGCGCTGTCCGTCGGCGATGGTCGACTTCGACACGTTGAGGGCGAGGCTCACGCCGACCTTGAGGGCCAGGTCCAGGCGTTCCTCGCTCACGTCGGTGATCACGACGTTGCGCGCACCGGCGTGCCGGGCCACGGCGGCGGCCATGAGGCCGATCGGTCCGGCGCCGGTGATGAGGACGTCCTCGCCGACCAGCGGGAAGGACAGGGCGGTGTGCACGGCGTTGCCGAACGGGTCGAAGATCGCGGCGACGTCGAGGTCGACGGGGACGCGGTGCACCCAGACGTTGGCGGCGGGCAGGGCGACGTACTCGGCGAACGCGCCGTCCCGGCCGACGCCGAGGCCGACCGTGGCTCGGCACAGGTGACGCCGTCCGGCCTGGCAGTTGCGGCACTTGCCGCAGACCAGGTGCCCTTCGCCGCTGACCCGGTCGCCGGCCTTGATGTCGGTGACGTCCCGCCCGGTGTCGACGACCTCGCCGACGAACTCGTGCCCGACGACGAGCGGGGTGCGGATGGCCTGCTGGGCCCAGCCGTCCCAGGCGCGGATGTGCAGGTCGGTGCCGCATATGCCGGTGCGCAGCACCTTGATGAGGACGTCACCGGGTCCGATGACGGGCTCGGGGACGTCGGCGAGCCACAGCCCGGGCTCCGCCTTCTCCTTGACCAGCGCCTTCAACGCTACGGCTCCTGACGGTGAGGGGTCCCGGCGCCGGGCATGCCGAGGCAGCCCGCTTCCGGGGTGGGGAGGGGAATCGCACTGCAATCTGCCGTACGACACCGCCCCCGGTCCATCGAGCCTTTCTTAAGCCCGGCCGCAGCTTTCCTTCACGCCGCCCGGAAGGCCGGCGCGGAGGCCGGCCCCGGTTCACAGGGGCAGCCCGTCCTCCGCGCTGCGTTCGATGCGTCGTACGAGGTCGGCGGCGGCCGACTTGATCGTCGCCAGGCCCGCCGTCCCCCAGGCCCGGGGCCGTACGTCGGCCGCGGACACCGTACCCAGGACCGTCCCGGTGCTGTCGATGAGCGGGGCGCCGAGGTAGGAGCGGATGCCGAACTCGTCGACGACCGGATTGCCCGCGAAGCGCGGATAGTCGCGCACGTCCTCCAGGACCAGTGCCTTGCGCCGGACCACCACGTGCGGGCAGAAGCCGTGGTCCCGGGGCTGGACGCGGCCGAACTCCGGGGCGGTGCCGTCCCCGCGCGTGACCGGCGGCGTCTGGGGCACCCACAGGCCCGCGAAGAACTGCCCTCCCTCGACCAGGAAGTTGACCATCGCGTACGACGATTCGGCGAGACGGGCGAGATGGCCCGCGAAGGCGTCGAGGGCCGGGTCCGGGCGCTGTGCCAGACCGAGCCGGCGCAGTCGGCGCACCCGGGCGGGGGCCTCCCGGTCCTCGGGGGTGAGCAGCAGACGTCCGACCGGGCGCGGCGGGTCGTAGCTCATGGGCGGGCTCCGTCGCTGTGGGCGTACGTCATGTGCGGCTCCGTGGCGGTGTGGGCGGGGATCACCTGGGCATGCCCTGGCATCACCGGTGGGCGCCGTACCCCGTCGTGGGGGCCGGTGTGTGGGCGATGAGGTGGCGTACGAGGGTGAGCAGGGTCTGGACGCCGGAACTGGAGATCCGTGCGTCGCAGCGCACGATGGGGACCTCGGGATGGAGGTCCATGGCGGCGCGCACCTCCTCGGGGTCGTAGCGGTACGAGCCGTCGAACTCGTTGATCGCGACGACGAAGCCGAGTCCGCGCTCCTCGAAGAAGTCGACGGCGGCGAAGGACTCCTCGAGGCGGCGCGTGTCGGCGATGATCACGGCGCCGAGCGCGCCCTCGCACAGTTCGTCCCACATGAACCAGAACCGTTCCTGGCCGGGCGTTCCGAACAGGTAGAGCACGTGTTGCGGGTCGAGGGTGAGGCGGCCGAAGTCCATGGCCACGGTTGTCTCGAGTTTGTTCTCGATTCCGTCGAGGTTGTCGGTCGCGGCGCTGACGGTGGTGAGCAGTTCCTCCGTGCTCAGCGGTGCGATCTCGCTGACCGCGCCGACGAAGGTCGTCTTGCCCACTCCGAACCCGCCCGCCACAAGGATTTTGAGCGCGGTGGGGAAGGGGTCGGTGGTGGTGCTGTCGTGGCCGGGTCCCCGGGCGGGGCCGTGGCCGTGGTCAGAGCTGTCGTCGTAGTCCATCGAGCACTGCCTCCAGAAGGGCCCGGTCCGTGGGGTCGTGGTGGAACGAGGCGGGGGGTTTGGTGGTCAGCGCGCCGCAGTCCACGAGGTCCGACAGCAGCACCTTGGTGACTGCCACCGGGAGCCTCAGACGTCCGGCGAGCTCCGCGACCGGGAGGGGCGACCTGCACAGGTCGAGTGCCTGCGCGTGTTCGGGGCCGAGGTAGCCGAGGGGGGTCGCCCCCGTGGCCATCACCTGGGACATCAGGTCGAGCGCGACGGTGGGCCGGGTACGGCCGTTGCTCACGGTGAAAGGGCGCACCAGCCGTCCGGCCGCGTCGTCGAGCCAAGGCCCGTCGCCGGCCGCGGCCACCCTCAAGGCCTCATCGCCGGGGGTTCGACGGCGTGCTGCCGGGGCGCGGTGACCAGGTACGGGCGGACGCTCTTGACCAGCATCGCCATCTCGTAGCCGAGTACGGCCGCGTCGGCCTCGCGGCCGGCCAGCACGGCGAGGCAGGTACCGGAACCGGCGGTGGTGACGAACAGCAGGGTCGAGTCGAGTTCGACGACGACCTGCCGTACGTCGCCGCCGTCGCCGAAACGGACACCGGCGCTGCGACCGAGGGAGTAGAGGCCGGAGGCCAGGGCCGCCATGTGGTCGGCGCTGTCGGCGTCGAGGCCGTGCACGGACTTCACCAGTCCGTCGCAGGACAGGAGCACCGCGCTGGACGTGTGCGGCACGCGCTGCACAAGGCCGCTCATCAGCCAGTCGAGGTCGGATACATGGCCGGTCGGCGCGTCGCTCGCCATGGTGGATCGACTCCTTGGGGTACGAAGATCTGCGGGAGCGCTGGTCGTGGTGGTGGGGAGGGCGGGGGCGGAGGTAGGCATGGGTGCGGAGGTAGGGGCGGGAGTGGTCATCCGGACGGATCCCTGTGGGTCGGCTCCATGTGCGGTTCCACCATGTGGGCCGGCGTTGTGGGGGCCGGCGCCGCGTGGGCGGGCTCCACACGGGTCGGCTCCCTGTGCTGCTGGGCCTCCGCGAGGCCGATGCCGCGTTGGAAGGCCGCCATCAGTCCGGGGTCGTGGCCGGCGTACTGCTCGGGGTCCTGGCGCGGTGCGGGGCCGCCGCGCAGCTGCGGGACGATGTGCTCCTGGGCGCGGCGGCGGGGCAGTTGGGGCTTGCCCATGGTGCCGCGCACCGCGCTGTGGCGCGGGACGGGCGGGGTGGTCGCGTGCTCGGCGAGGATCCCCCGGTCCTCGGGCCGGACACCGGGCACGGCGGCGGCCGGGGTGGGCCGGCCCCGGTGGGTGCCCCGCACGGGCAGTGGTGCGGGTCCGCCGTTGTCCCCGCTGCGGACCGCGACCGGTGCGGGCTCCGCGGCGGCCGGAGGGACGGAGACGGGAGTCGGCGCAGGAGTCGGCGCGGTGGGAACCGGTACGGCGGCAACCCGCGGCACCGCCGTGGCCATGGGCCTCGGCGGCTGACCGGACGGCGGTACGGGCACCGGCTCGGCCGCGGTGACCTCCACCGCCCCCGCCACGCCTTCGGCGAGGGCGCCCGGCTCCGCGCCCAACAGGGCCTGTGGAATGACCAGTACGGCCTGGACACCGCCGTAGATATTGGTCTGCATGCGGACGGTGATGCCGTGCCGCTTGGCGAGCTGGGAGACTACGTACAGCCCGATACGGCCGTCGGCGAGCAGGCGGGCGACGTTGACCTGGTCGGGGTCGGTGAGGAGGGCGTTCATGCGGCTCTGCTCGCCGACGGGCATGCCCAGTCCGCGGTCCTCGACCTCGACCGCCAGGCCAGAGGTGACGAGGTTGGCGCGCATCAGCACCTGGGTCTGCGGGGCGGAGAACAGGGTGGCGTTCTCGACGAGTTCGGCCAGCAGGTGGATGACGTCGGCGACGGCGTGGCCGCGCAGGGTGCCGTCGATCGGCGGTACCAGCCGGACCCGCGAGTACTGCTCGACCTCGGCGATGGCCGAGCGGAGCACCTCTGTCATGTCGACGGGGTTGCTCCACTGACGCCGGGAGACAGCGCCGCCGAGAACGGCGAGGTTCTCCGCGTGGCGGCGGATGCGGGTGGCGAGGTGATCGACGTGGAAGAGGCCCTTGAGGAGGTCGGGGTCCTCGATCTCGTTCTCCAGCTCGTCCAGGATGGAGATCTCCCGGTGCACCAGCGACTGCAGGCGCCGGGCGAGGTTGACGAAGACCTCCAGCTTCTGTTCGCTGCCCGCCTGGCTGGAGAGCTGGGCGGCCCGGACGACGGCGGTGACGGCGCCGTCGTGGGCGCGGGACAGGTCGGCGGCGAGCAGTTCGAAGTCGTCGGCGTCGTCCGGCGGTCCGCCGCGCGGCTTGCGCGGGGCCGGGTTCTCGCCGCGGCGCAAGGCCTCGACCACGGCGCGCAGCTCGCCCTCTCCACGCGCGGTGCTGCGGCGCAGTGCGCCGACGCGGTCGTGCACGGAGCGCGCGGCGCGGTCGGCGGCGACGGCCGCGATGACGACCGCCGCGAGGGTGACCGAGACCGCGCCGGCGAGCACGACCCACAGCACGAGGCCGGGCCGCGCGCCGGTGGAGCGGACGGTGAAAAGGACGACCGCGCAGGCGCTGAGGGCGACCGCGACGGGCGGCAGCACGGCGAGACGCAGGAGTTGGGGCCGTATATGGGTCTCGGGCAGCGCGGGGGCGGTCCGTGAGGCCGGCCGGCCGTGCCGCCCGCCCTCACGGCGGTCTGCTCGCGCGGCCGGGGCGCGGAGGTGAGACATCGGGGTCCTCGTACTGGTCCGTTGGTCCGTCGGGCCCGGATCGGGCCCTGGTGCTCGCGCGTGGTGGCGGATGCCACGCGGACACGTGACGCCACGCGGGCACGCGTCATCGCGGTGTCGGCCGAACGGACCGGCAGTTCTGAACCGGCCCCGCGTCGCCCAACGGACACTGACAGTAGTCGCCTACGCATCCTGCGCGATGGGCAGTTGCCAAAGTCCCTCGGACAACGTCCCGCTCTGGTATGAGCCTTCGTACGACAGCTCGATAAGCCGGTGAAGCTTCCGTTCCAGGAGCGGCAGGACCCGGTCGGACTCGATCGAATTCGATCACCGTGCGTGACAGTGGCCGCGACCCACGGCCGGGCGGGCACGGAAGAGCCGCCACGGCGCGCGGCACCCTCCCTTGCGACTGGGGCGACTGGGGCGACTGGAACGGCTGGAGTCTTGACGCACCGATGAAACAAGTAAATAGTTTTTGTATCTTCGACTCACAGGGGACCCGATGACCGACACCGCCCCGGATGCCGCACCACGCACCGCGACCTTCACCACCCGTTCCCCGGCGACCGGCGAGTCACTCGCCGAGCACCCGGTGGACGGTCCCGAGCAGATCGCCCGTGCCGTGGCCCATGCCCGGAGGGTCCAGGCGGAGTGGGCCGCGTTGTCCGCGGTCCGGCGCCGTGGCCATCTGCTGCGCTGGAAGCGGGCCCTCGCCTCAGATCTGCACACCGTCGCCCGGACCATCGCCGAGGAGACCGGCAAGCCGGCCGGTGACGCCGCGCTGGAGGTCGTCCTCACGCTGGAGCACCTGGCCTGGGCCGCGCGCAACGCCGACCGCGTGCTGCGCCGACGGCGGGTGCGCACCGGGCTGTTCACCGTCCACCAGCGGGCCTCGATGGTGCACCGGCCGCTGGGTGTGGTGGGCGTGATCGGCCCGTGGAACTACCCCTGCTACACCCCGATGGGCTCCGTCGGATACGCCCTGGCGGCGGGGAACGCGGTGATCCTCAAGCCGTCCGAGCTGACCCCGGGCACCGGTGTGCTGCTCGCCGAACTGTTCGACGCGGCCGTGCCCGCATACTCCGGGCTGCTCACCACCGTCACCGGCGCCGCGGCCACCGGGGAGGCACTGGCCCGCTCCGGGGTCGACAAGCTGGCGTTCACCGGATCGCCCGGGACGGCGCGCAGGGTGATGGCGTTGTGCGCCGAGACGCTGACGCCGCTCCTCGCCGAGTGCGGCGGGAAGGACGCCGTGATCGTCGCCGCGGACGCGGACCTGGACGCCGCCGCCGACGCGATCGTATGGGGCGCACTGAGTAACGCCGGACAGACCTGTGCGGGTGTGGAGCGTGTCTACGCCGTGCGCGAGGTTTACGCGGCGCTGTGCGAACGGGTGGTGAAGCGCGCCGGTGAGTTGCGTCCGGGCGCCGGGAGCGAGGCGGCCTACGGTCCGATGACCCTGCCGGGCCAGATCGGGACCGTCGAGCGTCATGTGTCCGCGGCGGTGGCGTCGGGCGCACGGGCCCTGCTGGGCGGGCCGGAGTCGGTCCGGGCGCCGTACATCGCGCCCGTCGTCCTCACCGATGTCCCGGAGGACTCGGCGGCCGTGACGGAGGAGACGTTCGGACCCGTCGTCGTCGTCAACGCGGTGGCCGACGTGGACGAGGCGGTGGCCCGCGCCAACGACTCCCGGTACGCGCTGGGAGCCGCGGTGTTCTGCCGGAACCGACGCGCCGGGGCCGCGATCGCGGCGCGGCTGCGCGCGGGGGCGGTGTCGGTGAACTCGGTGCTGGGCTTCGCGGCCGTACCGGCGCTGCCGTTCGGCGGTTCGCAGGACTCCGGCTTCGGACGGATACACGGCGAGGAGGGGCTGCGGGCCTTCACCTCCGTGCAGTCGACGACCGTGCAGCGGTTCACCCCGCCGGTCGCGCTGACCTCCTTCGAGCTACCGGCCGCCGCCCGGGAACGCGCGGTGCGGCTGGCCCGGACACTGCACCTGCGCCATTGAGCCGCCGCGCGCGCCCCGCCGTCCGGTCAAACATCCACCGGCCGGTCGTCGCCGGCCGGTCAGACGCCCACCGGCCGGTCAGGCGTTCAGCAGGGGGGCCAGGTAGCGGCGCGCGAAGGCCCGGGCCTGGTCCTCGTCCTCCATCTCGATACAGCTGGCCGGATTGAGCAGGAAGGAGACGGCCACCCGCACCATCAGCTCGGCGACCGGCCGCGGGTCCTCGTCGCGGCGCCCCTCGTCCCTTTGCGCACGGCGCAGATGACCCGTCAGGTACTCGACGGTGGCGGAGAGCGAGGAGCCGCCGTGCACGGTCAGGTAGGGCAGCACCACCTCGGGTTCCAGGCGCAGCAGGCCGCCGAAGAGCGGATGTGCGCGGGTGTGGCGCAGGGCGACCACGAACCCCTCGACGACCCGTTCCTCCATGGTCGGCAGCGAGGCCACCGCCGAGTCCAGCCGCTGGAAGAACCGGCTGTTCTCGCGCAGCAGGGTCTGCTCGACCAGTTTGTCCTTGTTCTGGAAGCGCCGGTAGACGGTGACCCGGGAGACGCCGGCCCGCTTGGCGACGTCGTCCACGGAGGAACGGCGCAGGCCGAAGACGGTGAACTGCTCCAGCGCGGCGTCGAGGATGCGCCGCGCCGTCGGGTCGTCCGTCTCCGGGCGGGCGGATGCACGGGCGGGCGGGGAATCGTTCGTGTCGGTCTTCATGACGTTGTTCACGATACCTGGCACACCTCCTCAAGAAACTCTGAAACAACTACCATCTCTTTGTAACATCGATCTTCATGGCATCGC
>NZ_BAABCQ010000179.1:0-15322 GCF_039539045.1 Streptomyces marokkonensis | reverse complement strand
GAGCCCCGCCCACGTCCGTGGATAGGTGAGCTTGACGACAGCCGACCGGAAGGGTTCTCGCGTGTCCCGGATATGCTCGGGCGCGCACCTTTGCCGTACACCTCTGGAGCACCCATGGCCCTCAAGATCACCGTGATCGGCACCGGCTACCTCGGCGCGACCCACGCGGCGGCCATGGCCGAGCTCGGTTTCGAGGTGCTCGGCCTGGACGTCGTTCCCGAGAAGATCGAGATGCTCCAGCGGGGCCAGGTCCCGATGTACGAGCCGGGGCTCGAGGAGCTGCTGGGCAAGCATGTCGCCGGGATCGAGGGGTCCAGCGGGCGGCTGCGCTTCACCACCGACTTCGCCGAGGTCGCGGCCTTCGGGGACGTGCACTTCCTGTGTGTGAACACGCCGCAGAAGCACGGCGAGTACGCGTGTGACATGTCGTACGTCGACTCCGCGCTGGCCTCGCTGGCGCCGCACCTGACCGGTCCCGCGCTCGTCGTCGGCAAGTCGACCGTGCCGGTGGGCTCCGCCGACCGGCTGGCCGCCTACCTCGCGGAGCACGCGCCGGCCGGGCACGACGCCGAGCTGGCCTGGAACCCGGAGTTCCTGCGCGAGGGCTTCGCCGTCAAGGACACCCTGCACCCCGACCGGATCGTGGTCGGCGTACGCAGCGAGCGGGCGGAGAGGCTGCTGCGCGAGGTGTACGCGACTCCGTTGTCGGAGGGCACGCCGTTCGTGGTCACCGACTTCCCGACGGCCGAGCTGGTGAAGACCTCCGCCAACTCCTTCCTCGCCACCAAGATCTCCTTCATCAACGCGATGGCGGAGGTGTGCGAGGCCGCCGACGGCGACGTCGCCAAACTGGCGGAGGCGATCGGGTACGACGACCGGATCGGGAAGAAGTTCCTGCGGGCCGGGATCGGGTTCGGCGGCGGCTGTCTACCGAAGGACATCCGGGCGTTCATGGCGCGCGCCGGTGAGCTGGGCGCCGACCAGGCGCTGACCTTCCTGCGCGAAATCGACTCGATCAACATGCGCCAGCGCGGCCAGATGGTGGAGCTGACCCGGCAGGCTCTGGGCGGCGGCCCCCTCCTCGGCAAGCGGATCGCGGTGCTCGGCGCCACCTTCAAGCCCGACTCGGACGACGTACGGGACTCCCCCGCGTTGAACGTCGCCGGACAGGTGCACCTCCAGGGCGCCCAGGTGACGGTGTACGACCCCAAGGGCATGGAGAACGCCCGACGGCTGTTCCCGACGCTCGGGTACGCCGACTCCGCGGTGGAGGCGGTGCGGGGCGCGGACGTCGTCCTGCACCTGACGGAGTGGCGGGAGTTCCGCGAGCTGGACCCGGACGCTCTGGGCGAGGCCGTGGCGGCCCGGGTGATCCTCGACGGGCGCAACGCCCTGGACCCGGTGGCCTGGCGCAAGGCCGGCTGGACGTACCGGGCGATGGGCCGTCCGACCGCGTAGCGCTCCGTACCCGAGGAACGCCCGATGAACGAGCGGATGACGCCGGTTCGGCCGAGGCTCAGTCGGCCGAACCGGCGTCGTTCGCATTCTGCACCACGGGGCGGCCCGGCGGCCGGTGAATCCGGGGTGGTTCATGCCTCCTTGGCCCGGTACCTGCGCATCTTGGCGCGGGCCCCGCACACCTGCATCGAGCACCAGCGGCCGCGTCCGGCCGGGCTGCGGTCGTAGTACGCCCAGTGGCAGTCGGCGGCCTCGCACGCCTTGAGCCGAATCCAGGTGCCCGCGACCAGTGCCTCGGCGACGGCGGCGGCGACGCGGGCGAGGAGGGAGCCGTCCCGGGCCGGGGCGAGGGCGGCGGAGCCGTCGCCCGTGTCGACCGTCACCACCAGCGGGGCTCCGGCCAGCAGGTCGCCCAGCGGGGTCACCGCGCGGTGCGGCGGGTGGCCGGCGTGGGCGAGCAGGGCCGCGCGCAGGGACTCGCGCAGGTCTCGGGCCGCGGGCACGTCGTCCTCCGTCAGACCGAAGGGTGCCCGGCCCTCCGCGGAGTCCAGCGAGTCGGCGCCCGTCTCGACGTCCAGCGTGTTCACCAGGGTCCTGACCAGCTCCAGGCCTCCCGGTGCGGGCGATCTCTCACTCATGGTTGCGACGTTACCGTCAATGAGGGAGTATGCGGTAATCGTTACCGGTTACCGCGTCTTGCGGGTAACCGCGGACTTCAAGGAGGAAGTCATGACTGTCGCCGAACTGGGCCCCGTCGTCCTGGACTGCCCCGACCCCCGCGCACTGGCCGGTTTCTACGCCGCCGTACTCGGCGGCACCGTCGAGGGCGAGGGCGACTGGGTCGACCTGAAGCTGCCGGGCGGGCGGGCTCTGGCGTTCCAGGCCGCCCCCGGATTCGTACCGCCGAAGTGGCCCGCGCCCGACGCCTCGCAGCAGTTCCACCTCGACCTCGACGTGAAGGACCTGGACGCGGCGGAGAAGGCCGTGCTGGAGCTGGGCGCGAGGCCGCTGGACGCGGAGGACCGCACGCGCACCTTCCGGGTTTACGCGGACCCGGCCGGGCACCCGTTCTGCCTCTGCGCCTGCTGAGCCGGACTCGGCCCACCGCACATCCCGGGAGGACCCCCATGGCACCCGTGGCACGTTTCCGATCAGTCGTCCTCGACTGTCCCGATCCCCACGCGCTGGCCCGCTTCTACGCGCGGGTCGTGGGCGGCACGCCCGAGGAGGAGTATCCGGACTGGGTGGTGCTCCGGGTGCCCGACGGACCGTGGCTGTCCTTCCAGCGGGTACCGGAGCTCACTCCGCCCCGGTGGCCGCGTTCCGACCGCGACGCCCAGCAGTTCCACCTCGACCTCGACGGCGGGGCGACCTGGGAGGAGATGGACGCGGCGCACAAGAAGGTGCTCGCGCTGGGCGCCCGGCCGCTGGACCTGGAGGACCGGGAGAAGAAGGACTTCATGGTGTACGCCGATCCGGCGGGTCACCCGTTCTGCCTGTGCCGGGTCGAACGCCCGTGACGCGTCGGCGTCCGCACGTACCCATCGTCTAACCGTCGAGCTCGGCGATCGTCGCCGTCGAAGGCTCGCGGCGCAGCTGGGCCGCCCGTGCGGTGAAGGCCGCGCCCCGCAGCACCCGCTGGACGTTGCCCCAGGTCAGCAGGGCCACGTCCGACTCGTCCCAGCCGCGTCGCAGCAGCTCGGCGATGAGCCGGGGGTAGCAGGAGGCGTCGCCGAGCTCCAGCGGATGGGCGGTGCCGGCGTCGTAGGTGCCGGACAGGCCGACACTCTGCGGGCCGGCCACCGTGCGGACGTGGTCGAGGTGGTCGGCGACGTCCCGGACGGTCGGACCGGTCTGTGCGGCGGTCAACGGCACCATGCACAGGCCCCCGGCCGCGCCCAGCTCGACGAGCAGGTCGTCGGGAAGGTTGGCGGGATGCGGGCGCAGGGCGCGGGCGGCGGAGCGGGTGCACAGTGCCGGTGCCTTGGAGATGGCGAAGGTACGGCGGATGGTGTCGGCGCAGGCGCCGGAGAGGTCGGCGAGGACGCCGAGCCTGTTCATCTCGCGCACGACCTCCTCGCCGAACCGGGTCAGTCCCTCCTCGCTCGCCCAGGACGCCCCGGACAGCGTCAGTACGCGCAGGCCGAGGGCGTGCAGGGAGCGCAGGATGCCGAGGCAGTCGCCCAGGGCGGCGGCGCCGGCCGGGCCCGGCAGCACGGCGACCCGGCCGCAGTTGCGGGCATCGATGGCCTGCCCTGCGTCGTACGCGAGGCGCAGCCCGTCCGGGTGGGCCCGCACCACCGTCTTGACCAGGTCCAGCTGCTCCAGGGTCGCGCCGACCGCCCGGTCGCCGTCGACGGCCTCGGGCAGATGCAGCGACCAGAACAGCGCGCCCACACGGCCCTCGCGCAGTCGCGGCAGATCGGTGTCGACGGCGCTCTCGCCGAGTTCCAGGTCGTACCAGGGCAGGTGCTTGAGCGTCCGGGGCAGACCGCTGTAGCCGTCGGCGACCGGGTGGGCGGCCAGTACGGCGTGGGCCCGGGCCAGCGGCTCGTCGTCCGGGTCGGACACGGGCGCGTAGGGCTCCGGCGGGAAGGCCTGGGCGGTGGGCGGCACGGGCAGATCATCGAGCCCGCCGGCTCCGGTGCGGGTGTGCAGGTCGTCCTGGAGGTCTGCCATGGCCGGCTCCGTACGGTCGTCGTGCGTTACGGTCACCGTCGCACGGAGCGGGGAGGCCTTCCTGGCGGGCGGGGCGTTCGGGGTACGAGCGCCCCACCCGGGCGAAGACGGTGGGCCGGCTCAGCCGTCCAGTTCCTCGATGGTGGCGTTGGACGGCTCCCGGGCCGCTCGCAGCCCCCGGGCCACGTCCTCGGCGGCACCCAGTACCCGGACCGCGTTCTTCCAGGTCAGCTTGGCCAGGTCGGCCCGGGACCAGCCGCGGTCGAGCAGTTCGGCGATCAGATTCGGGTAGCCGGAGACGTCGCCGAGCCCGTCCGGGGTGAAGGGCGTGCCGTCGTAGTCGCCGCCGATGCCGAGGTGGTCGACGCCCGCGGCCTCGCGCATGTGGTCGAGGTGGTCGGCGACCGTCGACACCGTGGCGACCGGGCGCGGGGTGTGCTCCTCGAAGGCGCGGTGCACCTTCATCGCCTCGGGGCTGCTGTCGAGGTGGTGGAAGCCGTGCGCGCGCATGTTCCCGTCGGCGGCGGCCGTCCAGTCCACGGCCGCCTGGAGGACGAACTTCGGCACGAACGTCACCATCGCCATGCCGCCGTTGGCGGGCAGCCGCTCCAGGACGTCGTCCGGGATGTTGCGCGGGTGGTCGCAGACGGCACGCGCGGAGGAGTGCGAGAAGATCACTGGTGCCGTCGACGTGTCCAGCGCGTCGCGCATCGTCGTGGCCGCCACGTGCGAGAGGTCGACCAGCATGCCCTCGCGGTTCATCTCCCGCACGACCTCGCGGCCGAAGGCCGACAGGCCGCCGACGCCGGACTCGTCGGTCGCCGAGTCCGCCCAGGCGATGTTGTCGTTGTGGGTGAGGGTCATGTAGCGCACGCCGAGCGCGTACAGCGCGCGGAGTGTGGCGAGCGAGTTGTCGATGGAGTGGCCGCCCTCGGCTCCCATCAGGGACGCGATCCGTCCCTCGGCGCGCGCGGCCTCCATGTCGGCGGCGGTCAGCGCGGCGCGCAGGTCCCCGGGGTGGCGGTCGATCAGCCGCCGTACGCAGTCGATCTGCTCCAGCGTCGCCGTCACCGCGCCGGGCAGGTCCGAGCGGACGTACACCGACCAGTACTGCGCGCCGACGCCGCCGGACCGCAGCCGGGCGAGGTCGGTGTGCAGGTGGGCGGACTGGTCGGCGGCGATGTCACGGGCGTCGAGGTCGTAGCGGACCTGCTCGCGCAGCGCCCAGGGCAGGTCGTTGTGGCCGTCGACGACGGGGAACTCGCGCAGCAGCTCCCGGGCCCGGTCCAGTGCGTCCGACGAGCGCCGCGAGCCCTGTGAGTTCCGTGAGTCCTGTGCTTCCGATGAGGTCATGGGCGTCTACTTCCCGAATCCGAAGGCCGCCGATCCCTCGACCTTGGTGCGCAGCCGCTTGCCCTTCTCGGTGGCCTGGTCGTTCAGGTCCTGCTGGAACTCGCGCATGCGGGCGAGGAGCTCCTCGTCGTGCGCGGCGAGCATCCGCGCGGCCAGCAGCCCGGCGTTGCGGGCGCCGCCGACGGAGACGGTGGCGACGGGCACGCCGGCCGGCATCTGCACGATGGACAGGAGGCTGTCCATGCCGTCGAGGTACTTCAGCGGCACCGGCACGCCGATGACCGGCAGCGGGGTGACGGAGGCGAGCATGCCGGGCAGGTGGGCGGCGCCCCCGGCCCCGGCGATGACCGCCTTCAGACCACGGCCGGCGGCCTGCTCGCCGTACGCGATCATCTCGCGCGGCATGCGGTGCGCGGAGACGACGTCGACCTCGTAGGCGATCTCGAACTCGTCGAGTGCCTTGGCGGCGGCCTCCATGACGGGCCAGTCGGAGTCGGACCCCATGACGATGCCCACGACCGGACCCGACGGGCTTACCGGGCTTCCCGCGTTCATTCGGTGATCGTCCCTCTCAGGTAACCGGCAGCGTGACGGGCGCGCTCCAGCACGTCGTCCAGGTCGTCGCCGTAGGTGTTGACGTGGCCGACCTTGCGGCCGGGCTTCACGTCCTTGCCGTACATGTGGATCTTCAGCTGGGGGTCGCGGGCCATGCAGTGCAAGTACGCGGAGTACATGTCCGGATAGTCACCGCCGAGGACGTTGACCATGACCGTCCACGGGGCGCGCGGGCGCGGGTCGCCGAGGGGGAGGTCGAGGACGGCGCGGACGTGGTTGGCGAACTGCGACGTGATCGCGCCGTCCATCGTCCAGTGGCCGGAGTTGTGCGGGCGCATCGCCAGTTCGTTGACGAGGACGCGGCCGTCGCGGGTCTGGAACAGCTCGACGGCGAGGTGGCCGACGACGTCCAGTTCCTTGGCGATGCTGAGCGCCATCTCCTCGGCCCTGAGCGCCAAGGTCCCGTCGAGGTCGGGGGCGGGCGCGATCACCGTGTCGCAGACGCCCTTCACCTGCTGGGACTCGACGACGGGGTACGCCACGGCCTGGCCGTGCGGGGAGCGGACCACGTTGGCGGCCAGCTCGCGGACGAAGTCGACCTTCTCCTCCGCCAGCACGGGCACACCGGCGCGGAAGGGCTCGGCGGCCTCCTCGACGGAGTCCACCACCCACACGCCCTTGCCGTCGTAACCGCCGCGCACGGTCTTGAGGACGACGGGGAAACCGTCGCCCTCGTCCGCGAAGGCGGCCACGTCGGCCGGATCGCGCACGATCCGGTGCCGTGGGCAGGGCACGCCGATCGCGTCGAGTCGCGCGCGCATCACGCCCTTGTCCTGGGCGTGCACGAGCGCGTCGGGACCGGGGCGCACGGGGATGCCGTCCGCCTCCAGTGCCTTGAGGTGCTCGGTCGGCACGTGCTCGTGATCAAAGGTGATCACGTCACAGCCGCGCGCGAACTCGCGCAACGTGTCCAGGTCGCGATAGTCGCCGACGACGACTTCGTTCACGACCTGCGCCGCAGAGTCCTGAGGAGTGTCACTGAGAAGCTTGAACCTGATGCCCAACGGGATGCCCGACTCGTGTGTCATACGAGCGAGCTGGCCACCGCCGACCATACCGACTACCGGGAACGTCACCCCCCTAGCGTATCGGCCGCGCGGGGCCCACCTGTTTACCGGCCGTTTCCCCGGCGGTCCTGGCCGCCGTTCCCGTCACGCCTGGTCCGTCCGCAGGAAGATCGCGCTTCCGGGTGGTTAGCATGAACGGATTGACGCCAACCGATGGACGGGGGCCTGCACAACCATGGAACATGGTTCCTCGGGTGCTCATACGGCTCCCTCGACGCCTCCGGCGTCACCCACCCCCCCGGCACCGCGCGGCCCCGTGCGACAGCGGATCGAAGGGCTGGTCCGCGAGGTCGTGAAGTTCGGCGCGGTGGGCGGCGCGGGGGTTCTGGTCAACCTCCTCGTCTTCAACCTGATCCGGCACGTGACCGACCTCCACGTGGTGCGGGCCAGCATCATCGCGACCGTCGTCGCGATCGCCTTCAACTACCTGGGTTTCCGCTACTTCACCTACCGGGACCGCGACAAGAGCCGCCGGACCCGCGAGATGTCGCTGTTCCTGCTGTTCAGCGCGGTCGGCCTGGTGATCGAGAACGGCGTGCTGTACACGGCGACGTACGGCTTCGGCTGGGACAGCCCGCTGCAGAGCAACATCTTCAAGTTCCTCGGCATCGGCATCGGCACGCTGTTCCGCTTCTGGTCGTACCGCAGCTGGGTGTTCCGCGCACGGCCGGCCCGCGAGCCGGTGACGCGGGCGGAGACCTTCCTGGAGCACGAGGATCCGACGGCGCTGCGCGCCCCGGACGGCGCCCCCGCGACACAGCGCTGACGGCGGGCCGGGGCCGTCCTCCCCGCGTGGTACGCGCAGTGGTACGCCTAGCGCACCGTGTCCCCCGAGTCCCCGGACGACTTCTTCGACGGCGGCGTGCGCGACAGGAACAGGCCGAACACCGGGGGGCGGCTCTGGAGGAGCTCCAGCCGGCCGCCGTCCGCCTCGGCCAGGTCCCGGGCGACGGCGAGGCCGATGCCCGTCGAGTTCCGCCCGCTGATCGCGCGCTCGAAGATCCGCGCCCCCAGGTCGGCCGGGACGCCGAGCCCCTCGTCGGTGACCTCGACCACCGCCTGGTTGCCGGTCACCCGGGTCCGCAGGGCAACCGTGCCGCCCCCGTGCATCAGGGAGTTCTCGATCAGCGCGGCCAGCACCTGCGCCACGGCGCCCGGGGTGCCCACGGCCGTCAGATGCCGTTTGCCGGAGCTGACGATCGCCCGTCCCTCGCTCCGGTAGGCGGGGCGCCACTCGTCGATCTGCTGCTGGATGACGTCGTCCAGCTCGAAGGTGACGGCGGAGCCGCTGCGCGGGTCGCGGGAGTTCGTCAGCAGCCGGTCCACGACGTCCGTCAGCCGCTCCACCTGCGACAGCGCGATCGTCGCCTCCTCCTTCACCGTTTCCGGCTCGTCGGTGAGGGTGATCTCCTCCAGCCGCATGGACAGCGCGGTCAGCGGCGTACGCAGCTGGTGGGAGGCGTCGGCGGCCAGGCGGCGCTCGGCGGTGAGCATCCGGGCGATGCGCTCGGCGGAGGAGTCCAGCACGTCCGCGACGCGGTCCAGCTCGGGGACGCCGTAGCGCTTGTGCCTCGGGCGTGGGTCGCCGGAGCCGAGACGTTCGGCGGTCTCGGCGAGGTCGGTGAGCGGGGAAGCGAGCCGGTTGGCCTGCCGGATCGCCAGCAGCACCGCGGCGATCACCGCGAGCAGCGCCACCAGGCCGATGATCAGCAGGGTCCGGCCGACCTCACGGGTCACCGCGGAGCTCGGCTCCTCGACGAGGACGGTCTCGCCCTCCTCGCCGGTGGCCTTGCCGCGGATGACCTCGCCGGTCGGTCGGCTGCCGACCTCGATGACCGGCTTGCCGGGGATCCGGATCTCGGCGTACCGGGCGTCCCTGACCTGCTCCCGCAGGAACTTGGCGTCGACCGATCCGGTGCCGAGCAGCCGACTGTCCACGATGCTGGCCAGCCGCACCGCCTCCAGATCGACCCGCTCCTGGGCGGAGCTGCTGATCGTACGGGTCTCGACGATCACGAGTGAGACGCCGAACACGGCGATCACGATGAGCACCACGGCGAGCGTGGACTGGATCAGTCGACGGCGCATGTCCTCTTACCCGGGCAGGCCCCTGCGGGCGCTCAGCTCTTCTCGATGCTCGGTTCTTCTCGGAGCGGTTCTTCTCGGAGCGATCTTCTCGGAGATCGGTTCTTCTCGGAGATCAGTTCTTCTCGAAACGGAAGCCGACGCCGCGCACGGTGGCGATGTAGCGGGGGTTCGCCGCGTCGTCCCCCAGCTTCTTGCGCAGCCAGGAGATGTGCATGTCGAGGGTCTTGGTCGACGACCACCAGGTGGTGTCCCAGACCTCGCGCATCAACTGGTCGCGGGTGACGACCCGGCCGGCGTCGCGCACCAGCACCCGCAGCAGGTCGAACTCCTTGGCGGTGAGCTGGAGCTCCTCCTCGCCCATCCAGGCACGGTGCGACTCGACGTCGATGCGCACACCGTGCGTCGCGGGCGGCTGCGGGGGCTCGACGGAACCGCGCCGCAGCAGGGCGCGAACCCGGGCGAGCAGCTCGGCGAGGCGAAAGGGCTTGGTGACGTAGTCGTCGGCGCCCGCGTCCAGTCCGACGACGGTGTCCACCTCGTCGGCGCGCGCGGTCAGGATCAGGATCGGCACGGCGTGGCCCTCGGACCGCAGCCGGCGGGCGACCTCCAGCCCGTCCATGCCCGGCAGGCCCAGGTCCAGCACGACCAGGTCGATGCCTCCCTGCAGGCCGGCGTCGAGTGCGGTGGGTCCGTCCTCACGCACCTCGACCTCGTACCCTTCCCGGCGCAGTGCGCGGGCCAGTGGCTCCGAGATGGACGCGTCGTCCTCGGCGAGCAGTACACGGGTCATGAGCTGATGGTAGTCCGCTCGGAGCAGCGCCCGGGGCGTGATCGATCCGAGCGCCTCTCACCCGCGGACAAGCCGGGCATCCGCCGCGTGGCCTGCCCGCTCGGCCCACGGCCGACCCCCCTGTACGAACCTGCGGCTGTGGGGTGCCATCCTGTGAAGGACCTTCGAAAGATCGTTCGCGGTTCCAGTATCACCTGTGATCCGCGTCTCAAGTCCTTCCATACCGGGCGGTGTCCTGCCGTATGGTGAATCAGCGCCTGTAGCACCCAGGGGACCCTTTGGCGACAGTACGACGCTGAGGGTCTCTTTTGTGTGCGGGCCGGCCCCCACGGCCGGCCTTGAAAGGAATGACCTGTGGCCGGGCCTCAACGCGTGCAGTGCCGCGCGCGGAGGCGTGGATCCCGGTGGCCGCCGTCCACCGCTTCGTGATCCGGAGCGGAATCCCTCAGGCGTGGGGTGGACGGGTGACGAGCCGCCGGTGCCGGCCGCCTCCCCCACCGGGCGCGCATCGCCTCATGAGCGCGTCCCGACCAGCAAGGATCGACCATGGCGTCCAGCCTGACGAAGGACTCGGTCTCTCCGGGCACCCCCGGATCCGAGAAGACCTTCTTCGGCCACCCCCGCGGACTGGCCACTCTCTTCATGACCGAGATGTGGGAGCGTTTCTCCTACTACGGCATGAGGGCTCTGCTCCCGCTCTACCTGGTGGCCCCCGGCGGTCTCGGCATGAACGCCGGCACCGCGACCGCGATCTACTCGGTGTACCTCTCGCTGGTGTACCTGCTCACGATGCCGGGCGGCTGGTTCGGCGACCGTGTCTGGGGACCCCGCAGGACCGTCGCCGTCGCCGGTGGCGTGATCATGCTCGGCCACCTCACGCTGGCGCTGCCGTCCTCCGGCACGTTCTTCGCGGGCCTCGGTCTGGTCGCCATCGGCTCGGGTCTACTGAAGGCCAACATCTCCACGATGGTCGGCCAGCTCTACAGCGGCCCCGACGACCCGCGTCGCGACGGTGGCTTCACCGTCTTCTACATGGGCATCAACCTCGGTGCCTTCGCCGCGCCGCTGATCATCGGCACCATCGGTGAGAACGTCAACTGGCACCTGGGCTTCGCGCTCGCCGCGGTCGGCATGGGTCTGGGCGTGGTGCAGTTCCTGCTCGGCAGCCGTCACCTGGCACCGCACTCCAGCGTGGTCCCGAAGCCGCTGTCGGCGGCGGAGAAGACCTCCACCCTGCGCAAGGCCGCGTTCTGGGCCGCCCTCGCCGTCGTCTTCTACGCGATCGTCGGCTTCTCCGGCACCTACACCCTGAACTGGATCCTGGTCCCGCTGACCCTGCTCGGCGTGATCATCCCGGTGCTGGTGCTGACCCGCATCAAGCGCGACAAGGACCTGGACCGCGCCGAGCAGTCGAAGATGTCCGCGTACATCTGGTTCTTCGTCGCCGCGGCCATCTTCTGGATGATCTACGACCAGGGCGGCTCGACCCTGTCGCTCTTCGCCGACTCCTCCACCGACACCCGCGTCTTCGGCTGGGAGTTCCCGGTCTCCTGGTTCCAGTCGGTCAACCCGGTCATCATCATGGCCCTGGCCCCGGTCTTCGCCACGGTGTGGCTGGCGCTCGCGCGGCGCGGCAAGGAGCCGAGCACGATCGTCAAGTTCTCCTTCGGCCTGGTCCTGGTCGGCGCGTCCTTCTTCCTCTTCCTGGCCCCGCTGTCCATCGCGGAGGGCGGCCACAAGGCTGCCGCGCTGTGGCTGGTGGCGATCTACTTCGTGCAGACCTGCGGTGAGCTGATGCTCTCCCCGGTCGGCCTGTCGGTCACCACGAAGATGGCGCCCGTGAAGTACGCCTCGCAGATGATGGGTGTCTGGTTCCTGGCCGTCACCGCCGGTGACGCGACGACCGGTCTGCTCTCCATCGCCGGCGTCGACCTGAACAAGACGGGCATCGTGGCCGCGGAGGCCACGCTCGCCGTGGTCGCCGGTATCGCGATCTGGATGTACCGCAAGCGCGTCAAGGAACTCATGGGCGACGTGCGCTGAGCCGATCCGGCCTGGCGGTCCTGTTCCGCGGAGGGTCATCGCGTCCGGGTGGACGCGGTGGCCCTCCGGGCGTTCGGGGACGAGGCTTTGCGGGTTACGGGCAGCTCTCCGCGTCTGCTCTCGCCATGCCCGAGAGGAAGTCCGCCCATGCGGTGCGGGGGAATGCGAGGTGCGCTTCCGCGCGGTTCTTGGAGTCGCGGACCAGGGTGACGGTCGCGGTGGTGGCTATCTCGACGCAGTTCGAACCGTCGGGGCTGTAGGTGGACTTGCGCCAGGTGAGGGGCTGCACGTTCTTCCTTTCAGAGGCTCTGGGTGAGGTGTTCGATGAACTTGCGGGACTCGGCGGCATCGAGCGCGCAGGTCTCCATGCGGTCGAGGAGCGTCCGGTACTTCGAGAGCTGGGCCTCCGCGTCCAAGAACTCGCACCCGCCGTGGTGGGTGTCCAACTGGACGGTGTCGAGTTGAGGGACCGGGCCAGCCGCGTAGTCGAAGGGCTGGCCGTTACCCGGGAAGTGAGGCGAGGCGTACGGGATGACCCGAACGGTCACGTTGCCCTGTTCGCTCAGTTCGAGGATGTGGAGCAGCTGGGCACGGGTGACGTCAGGTCCTCCGTACTGCATCCGCAGCGCTGCCTCGTGCACCAGGGCCGTGTAGGGGATGCCTCCGGCGCGATGGAGGACCTCCTGCCGCTTGATGCGGTACGAGAGGCGGTGCTCGAGCTCGTACGACCGGAAGGGCGGAACGGCTTCCCTGAGCATGGCCCGGGCGTGATCGGCAGTCTGCAACAGCGCGGGGATGTGTAGCGGGAGGGCCACGCGCAGCGCCGTCGCGTGGTGTTCCAGTTCCGCCAGATCGATCAGGCCAACCGGGAGATATTCCCGGTAGTCGTCCCACCAGCCACGGGTGCGGCCGCCCGTCATGGCGACCAGCGCCTCCACCAGTGCTTCGTCGGGGGAGCTGTACGCGCGAGCGAGGGTACGCACCCGCTCCGCGCCCACGGCATAGCGGCCCGACTCAATGCTGCTGATCTGCGCCTGTTTGAGACCGAGGAGTGCCGCAGCAGCGGTCGAGGTCAGGCCCGAATGTTCACGGAGCTTGCGGAGTTCGGCGCCGAGGCGTTGCTGGCGCAAGGTGGGCGGGGTGCTGGGCGGCACGGTCCTTCTCTCGTCACGGCGCGCTCCCTCGCGTCACTCGCACGAGGGAAATGTAAATCCTTTGCTCTGTTCGATGTTAAGTATCACATCGAACCCTCTATGGTGAGTTTCGCTTCACCGCCCAACCTCCCGCCCCCGTAAGCCGGAAGCGCACCCCACAGGCACAGCCACCGCTCGGCGCGGCCGTTGGGCAGCCGAACCCCCTCGCTCCAGAAAGGCTGCTTCATGGGCACCGTATCCCCGTCCGACACCTGGGCGTACGCCCTCCGCCTGCCGCACGACCCGAGAGCCGCACGCGTCGCACGCATGACCGTACGGGCCGCCCTCGGCGGGCACGGGCGGCACGAAGTGCTGGACACCGTCGAGTTGTTGACGTCGGAGCTGGTCACCAACGCCTACCGGCACACCCGCGGACCGTGCTCGCTGCGCCTCACCGCACTGAGTGACGGGCGGCTGCGAGTCGGGGTGTGGGACAGCCACCCGCACATTCCCTCGCCCTTCGCGGAACCGCCGGGAGAGCGCCGTACGACGCCCGCCCCGCCGGGGGACGCGGAGGGCGGGCGCGGGCTGCACCTCGTGCGGGCGTGCGCGGACTCGTGGGGTGGATGGTCGCTGGGTGACGACCTGCTCGCGAGGGGCGCGGGGAAGCTGCTGTGGTTCGAGGTGAGGGGGTAGCGCCGGGGTCTGGGGCGGAGCCCCAGGAGGGGGACTCCTCGGCCGACCGAGACGGGTGGGCGGGTGGGAAAAGACCGGAAGAGCGCCACAGGCCCCCGCACCGCAGGCACACGCCTACGCCGGCGTCCCCAGCTCCGCCCACACCCGCTTGCCCGCGACCCCCGGCGTACGGACCACGCCCCAGTCCAGGCACAGCCGCTGCACGATGAACATGCCGTGTCCGCCGGGACGCCCGGCGCGGTGCGGGGTGCGCGGCGCCGGCTGCCCCGTGCCCCGGTCGGAGACCTCCAGCCGGATCACCTTCTTCTCACAGGTGATCCACAGCTCGTCCGGCCCCTCGGCGTGCAGACAGGCGTTGGTGACCAACTCGGACACCACGAGCAGTACGTCCTCGGCGGCGGCACGCTGGTCCGCGGTGGTGGAGGGCAGCCATCCCCAGGCGTACAGCGCCTGGCGGGTGAAGTCACGAGCGAGCGGGACCACCCCGCTCTGGTCGTCGAAGCTGAGCCTGCGGACCTGCCGCCCCCGGCCACCCGCGGACGGAGCCGTGGAGGTGCGCCCGGAAGCAGACGGGGACGCGGACACGGACCCGCCGATCACGGCGGCCTGTCCCGCGGGAACGCCCCCCTCGGACTCCCCGGTCCCGGGCGCGTCCCCCTCGGACGCCCCGGAAGCGCCGCTGGGCTCCGGACCACGGTCGCCCGGCGAGTAGGGCCGGGTGGTGCTCATCAGCGCTTCACCTCACCGATTCACCAGTTCACGTTTCAAAGTCGTACGTCGTACACAGTCGGTTCAGGGGGTCTCCTGCCCGACCGGACCGTCCGAACACCCCTGTATTCGGCACGAAACATCGGACGGGGTGAAAACCCCTGTCCCAGGGGGCGCGCGAGACCCCTCGCCGGCCGGACAAGGACCCGCTCAGCCGGTCGCGTCGGCCAGGGCGGCCTCAAGCGTGTCATGGAGGGTGAAGACCGCTTCGGCCCCCGTGATCTCGAACACGCGAGCCACTACGGGCTGCATGGCCACCAGATGCACACCGCCCCCCGCGGCCTCCGCCTTCAACCGCGCGCCGAGCAGGACGTTGAGCCCTGTGGAGTCGCAGAACTCCAGACGCGAACAGTCGACGACAAGCCGGTTGAATCCCTTGGCGAGACAGTCCTCCAGCGGCTCGCGCAACAGATCGGCGGTGTGATGATCCAACTCACCCGCCGGAGTCACGACGGCACTGGGGCCCTCGTCCCGCACCTCCACCAGTAGCCGGCCCGACTGGGCACTGCCGACCGTCCCGCGGTCCATGCCGTTTCTCTCTCCCGAGGTCGTGACTGCTTGCTGACGCCCTCGAACACTACGCCTTCCCACCGCACTCCGACACCCGAACAACCGCACACAAACGGACATAC
>NZ_BAABCQ010000178.1:0-15404 GCF_039539045.1 Streptomyces marokkonensis | reverse complement strand
TGGCTGGTCTGACCTGCGTAAATCAAGGGGGCCGGAGAGGTAGGTCACATCCTGGGGGAGATTGGGTCACAAAACGGCCCAGAACCCTGGAGTGGACGGGGTTCCGGGCCGTCGCGTCACGGTGGGTCCGCGGGGGGCTACTGACGGTGCTCCGGTGGTCTCAGCTCAGGCGCTCGATGACCATGGCCATGCCCTGGCCGCCGCCGACGCACATGGTCTCCAGGCCGAACTGCTTGTCGTGCCACTGGAGGGAGTTGATGAGCGTGCCGGTGATGCGGGCGCCGGTCATGCCGAAGGGGTGTCCGACGGCGATGGCGCCGCCGTTGACGTTCAGCTTCTCCAGCGGGATACCCAGTTCGCGGTAGGAGGGGATGACCTGCGCGGCGAACGCCTCATTGATCTCGGCCAGGTCGATGTCGTCGATGGTCAACCCGGCGCGGGACAGCGCCTGCTTGCTCGCCTCGACCGGGCCGAGGCCCATGATCTCGGGGGAGAGGCCGGAGACGCCGGTGGAGACGATGCGGGCGAGTGGGGTCAGCCCCAGCTCACGGGCCTTGGTGTCGCTCATGACCACGAGAGCGGCGGCGCCGTCGTTGAGCGGGCAGCAGTTGCCGGCGGTGACCAGGCCGTCGGGGCGGAAGACGGGCTTGAGACCCTGGACGCCTTCCAGGGTGACGCCGGCGCGAGGGCCGTCGTCCTTGGAGACCACCGTGCCGTCCGGCAGCGTGACCGGGGTGATCTCGCGCTCCCAGAAGCCGTTCTTGATGGCTTCCTCGGCGAGGTTCTGCGAGCGGACGCCGAACTCGTCCATGTCCTGCCGGGTGACGCCCTTGGCGCGGGCGAGGTTCTCGGCGGTCTGGCCCATCGCGATGTACGGGTCGGGGACGAGGCCGTCCTCGCGCGGGTCGTGCCAGGTGGTGCCCTCCTGCTGGGCGACCTCGGCGGTGCGGGCCTCGGCCTCGGCGAAGAGGGGGTTGCGGGTGTCCGGCAGGCTGTCGGAGTTGCCCTTGGCGAACCGGGAGACCATCTCGACGCCGGCCGAGACGAAGACGTCGCCCTCGCCGGCCTTGATGGCGTGCAGGGCCATGCGGGAGGTCTGCAGGGACGAGGAGCAGTACCGGGTGACGGTGCAGCCGGGCAGGTGGTCCATGCCCATCTCGACGGCGACGATCCGGCCGAGGTTGTTGCCCTGCTCGCCACCGGGCAGGCCGCAGCCGAGCATCAGGTCGTCGATGTCCCGGGGGTCCAGCTCGGGAACCTTGGCGAGGGCGGCCTGGATGATCGTGGCGGCCAGGTCGTCGGGGCGCAGGTCCTTGAGGGAGCCCTTGAAGGCGCGGCCGATGGGGGAGCGGGCGGCTGAGACGATCACGGCTTCGGGCATCACGGCTCCAGGGGCGGGAAGGTTGGGCGGCTGCTGGGGAAGTTACCCGTACGTATGGCCCGGGTCACGGGTGCGGGGGTGTGACATGGACCGCAACTGTCTAAGCGCTTGCTTTTACCTCTGGCGGTCGAGCGGCGCTCCCGTGCCGGGTCGCGAGGCGGGCGTCCCCGGGGGCCGCGACGCCAGACCCTGCTTCGGGGGGGGCGTCCCAGGCCCCGCTTCGGGGGGCTGCTCCCCAGGTCCCGCTTCGGGGGCTGCGTCCCAGGCCCCGCTTCTGGTCTGGACGGCCTCGTCCTCAAACGCCGGACGCGCTGGCGGGTTCCGCCTCCGCCACCCGGCGCCGCCGCCGACGCTTGAGCAGCGCCCAAGGCCCCCGCGGTCCCGTAGGCATCGCCGCCGCGACCTCCGTGCCCGCCTCCGACGCGGCCTCGGCCGCCGCGCGCGCCACCGGTAGGAAGCCCTCGCGGCGCAGCGCGTCGGGACGCTCCTCGTCGGCCGGCCACAGGCCGAGCGCGGCGCACACCGACGGCAGTACCGCCATCGCGGCCGTGGCATACCCCTCGGCGGAGGGGTGGTAGTTGTCGGGGCCGAACAGCTCCCGCGGGTTCTGCGCGAACTCCGGGCCCAGCAGGTCACCCAGCGAGACCGTGCGCCCGCCCTGCTCCACCGCGCCGATCGTCTGTGCCGCCGCCAGCTGCCGCGAGGCCCGCCGGGCCACCCAGCGCAGCGGCTGCCGCACCCGCTCGATGGTGCCCAGGTCCGGGCAGGTGCCGACGACCACCTCCGCGCCGGCCGTGCGCAGCCGCCGTACCGCCCCCGACAGGTGCCGGACCGAGCGGGTCGCCGGCATCCGATGGGTGACGTCGTTCGCCCCGATCATGATCACGCAGATGTCGGGCACCAGACCCGGATCCGCGAGCACCAGCGCCACCTGCCGGTCCAGGTCGTCCGAACAGGCGCCCGGCGCCGCGACCGAACCCAGCTCGACCGGCCGCTCCGCCACCGCCGCGAGCCCCGACGCCAGCAGCGCGCCCGGCGTCTGCCCCGCCCGGCGCACACCCTGTCCGGCCGCCGTGGAGTCGCCCAGCATCATCAGCCGCAGGGGCGGCCCGCCGACTGTCGGCAGGGAGCCGCCGTACAGCCCCCGCGCGTTCGGCACCCGGTCGGGGCCGCCGATGCCCACCCGGCGCCTGGCCAGCTGCACCTCCGCCAGCAGCAGACCGACCGTGGCCGCACCGGCCAGCCCGATGCCGCCGCCGCCGTACGCCGCGCCGGCCGCGATCCGCCGGGCCACCCTCGCCCTCGACATACTCGTCATACGTCGCCGCCACCTCCTCCAACCCGTACACCCAGTGCTTGCCCCGTACGGACGGTCGCCCAATCTCAACGGGGAGTGAACGACCGTCACGGGGTATGGGGCGGGCCGGCGGGCGGCGGCGGACCGTCGGCTTGCCCGGCCGATCCCCGCCGCCAGGCCATAGGCTGGCCGAACCGATAACGACCACCTCTTTTGCAGCATCCGGAGACCACGGTGCATTTCCACGACTCGATGATCAGCCTCGTCGGCAACACCCCGCTGGTGCGGCTCAACAGCGTGACCAAGGGCATCAGGGCGACCGTCCTGGCCAAGGTGGAGTACTTCAACCCCGGCGGCTCGGTGAAGGACCGCATCGCCCTGCGCATGATCGAGGCCGCAGAGAAGAGCGGCGAGCTGCAGCCCGGCGGCACCATCGTCGAGCCGACCAGCGGCAACACGGGCGTGGGCCTCGCCATCGTGGCCCAGCAGAAGGGCTACAAGTGCGTCTTCGTCTGCCCTGACAAGGTGTCCACCGACAAGATCAACGTACTGCGCGCGTACGGCGCCGAGGTGGTCGTCTGCCCGACGGCCGTCGACCCCGAGCACCCGGACTCCTACTACAACGTCTCCGACCGCCTGGTCCGCGAGACACCGGGTGCCTGGAAGCCGGACCAGTACTCCAACCCGCACAACCCGCTCTCCCACTACCACTCGACCGGTCCCGAGCTGTGGGAGCAGACGGAGGGGAAGATCACCCACTTCGTCACCGGTGTCGGCACCGGCGGCACCATTTCCGGCACCGGCCGGTACCTGAAGGAGGCCAGCGACGGCGCGGTCAGGGTGGTCGGCGCCGACCCCGAGGGCTCGGTGTACTCCGGCGGCTCCGGACGCCCCTACCTCGTCGAGGGCGTCGGCGAGGACTTCTGGCCGACGGCCTACGACCGCGAGGTCGCCGACGAGATCGTGGCCGTCTCCGACAAGGACTCCTTCCAGATGACCCGCCGCCTCGCCAAGGAGGAGGGCCTGCTGGTGGGCGGCTCCTGCGGCATGGCCGTCGTCGCGGCGCTGCGCGTCGCCGAGCGGCTCGGCGAGGACGACGTGGTCGTCGTACTCCTCCCGGACAGCGGGCGCGGCTACCTCAGCAAGATCTTCAACGACGAGTGGATGGCCGACTACGGCTTCCTGGAGGACGCCGGCCCCAGCGCGCGCGTCGCCGACGTCCTGAACCACAAGGAGGGCGGATCCATCCCCACCCTCGTCCACATGCACCCGGACGAGACGGTCGGCGAGGCCATCGAGGTGCTGCGTGAGTACGGCGTCTCGCAGATGCCGATCGTCAAGCCCGGTGCCGGGCACCCGGACGTGATGGCCGCCGAGGTCGTCGGCTCGGTCGTGGAACGCGAGCTGCTGGACGCCCTGTTCGCCAAGCGCGCCTCGCTGGAGGACCCGCTCGAGAAGCACGTGTCGGCCCCGCTGCCGCAGGTCGGCTCCGGCGAACCGGTCGCGGACCTGATGTCGGTACTCGGTGCGGCGGACGCGGCGATCGTCCTCGTCGAGGGCAAGCCGACCGGTGTGGTGAGCCGTCAGGACCTGCTGTCCTTTCTCGCCAAGACGGGAAGCAGCGGCAAGTAGCGGTAGGTGGCAATAGGTAGCGTCAGGTAGCTGGAAGTAGCTGGAAGTAGCTGGAAGTAGAGGGTCGTAGCGGGAAGTTGTGCCGGCGGAGTCGAGGCGCCCGACGATGTTCGCGGACTTCGCGTAAGTGGAACCCGCACGTCACGTTGGCGCAGCACACCCTTAACACGGGCCCGGCAGAGTAGCGGTTGTCGGCAAGGGAGGGGGCGGCTCCCCGCCCCGTCGGCACCGAACGGCGTCAAGGACCTTCCGGAGCGGCTCCCGGACCTCCAAGGACGCCACGGACGCGCCGCCCCGGCCGTGAGGCCCGGCACGCGCGTCCACCGCGGGGACCGCCGTCGTCCCGACCCCCAGCGATGGGGGTGCGGCGGTCCCCGCGCAGTCTTCTCCCGGCGTCCGCCTCAGTCCTCCCAGGCGTCGTCCTTGTCGGCGCGGCGGCGTCGTCCGAAGAGGCCGGGGTTGGTCCGGGCCACCTGGACGACGTTGACCCCGACGATTCCGGCCCAGGCGACCAGCAGTCCGGGGAGATCGCCGACGCCGCCGCCGATCGCGGACAGCGGGACCGCCAGGACCAGCGACACGATGCCGAAGCCGAAGCGTTCGCCGAAGGTGTCCATGGGCTTCGGCGAGCGGCTGTCCCGGGCCGCTGTCATCTGCTGCTCGGCGAGCTGCCTGCGCACCCGGCGCTCGACCGTTCCGTCGATGCGCTGGTCGACCTTCTCCAGGAACGAGTCGACCAGCGCCGACTCGTACTCCTCGCCCAGCTCCCTGCGGGTCTGCAGGGTGGTGTCGAGTTCCTTCTTCAGGTCGGTGTCCCGCCCGTCCATTCCCGTCATGCCTCACACGGTAGGCAGCCGGAGGGCCGACGGCACTGGGGGTAGCCCCAGTTTCCAGCGGGGGACGACCGGGGGGCGTCGTACGTGCCACGACCTCGCTGTATAACGGTATGCAGAAACCGGGGATGGTGAATAGAGGGAGGGGGAGCACGTCATGAGCGGGACGCGCGGGACCGGCGGGACGGACGGGATCAGCGGGACGGACGGGATCAGCGGGACGGATGGGACGGACGGGGCCAGCGGCACCGCGCCCAGCGGCGGGGCCGGCGGGACCGGCGGGACCGGCGGGGCCGACAGTCCGGCCGTGCGGTTGCAGGCGCTCTTCGAGGGGCACCGGCTGACGCCGACCCAGCGGCGCATCGCGCACAGCATGGTGCGGCGCGCTTCTGACGTGCCCTTCCTGTCCAGCGTGGAACTGGCCGAGCTGGCCGGGGTCAGCCAGCCGTCCGTGACCCGCTTCGCCGTCGCCCTCGGCTTCGACGGGTACCCGGCGCTGCGCCGCCATCTGCGCGAGGTCGCCCCCGCGGAGACGGCGGCGGACACCGGTGGCTCGCGCAACGAGTACCAGCAGGCCGTGGCGGCCGAGATCGAGAACCTGCGCCACCTGGCGGAGGTGCTGGCCGACCCCGGGCCGGTGCGGGAGGCGGGCCGGACCCTCGCCGCCGGCCGGCCCCTGCCGGTCCTCGGGCTGCGGGCGGCGGCGGCCCAGGCGCACGGCTTCGCCTACTTCGCCGCCAAGGTCCACCCCGACGTCCGGCTCCTGGGCGAGGGCGGCACGATGCTCCACGACCGCATCGACGCCGCGGTCCGGGCCGGTGCCACGGCCCTGCTCTGCTTCGCCCTGCCCCGGCATCCGCGCGAGGTCGTCGACGCGCTCACCCATGCCAAGGAGGCAGGGCTCACGGTGGTGACCGTCGCCGACTCCGCCTTCGCGCCGGTCGCCAAGGTCTCCGACCTGCTGCTGCCCGCCGCCGTCGGCACCGGCCTCGCCTTCGACACCGCCTGTGGGCCGATGCTGCTCGGCCGGATGCTGCTCGAGGCCATGTGCGACGACCTGCCGGACGCCCAGGCCCGGCTGGAGGAGTTCGACACGAAGGCGGCGGCGCGAGGCCTCTTCGTGGACTGACGTGCGGCGCCGGCCCGGGCGCCTCTTCTTCTCAGACTCGTCTCACCTTCTGCCGTTAGCCTGCCTCGCCGCACACCCTTCAGACGCATTGTGGAAGCAGAACGGAACAGGAGGCCGGACGTGGCGCGCGGAGGACAGGGGCTGGCTCGGGTCGCCGTCGTCGTACGGGCGGGGGCGGCACCGCTGTGGTGGCTGGGCGTATTCGCGACGGGCATCGGGGTGCTGGTGCCGGGACTGACCGGCCGCCGGATCGGCGTCCTGGCGGGCTCGGCGCTGTTCATCGTCGCGGCGGCGGTCGTCGCGACCGTGCGGCGCGGGCGTTACACGGCCCTGGCCCGCTCGGCCGCCCACGCGGGCAAGCACGACGTACTCCAGGACCGCGCGGTGACCCTGCGCAACTGGCGCCGGGGCCACCGCTGGTGGCTGCTCCTCGCCTTCCTCGCCGCCCTGGGCAGTGCCTTCGCCGTCCCGGCCGCCGCCGGACTGCTGATGGCCGGCTGCGGTGCCGGCCTGTGGCTGAAGTCCGCCTGGATCGGCCGCCGCGAACAGGCCGAGGACGCCCTCCTGTGGGTCCGCGTCGACTGGCTCGCCGACGGTGCCGGCCGCCCGGCGGGCAAGGCCGTCCGCGCCTACCGCGGCACGGGCATCGCGGCGGGCGACGCGGCCCCGGGCGGCGCCCGGCGCAAGACGGCGGCGCCGGTCTGATCCCGCCCGCTCCAGGGGCGGCGCCGGTCTGATCCCGCCCGGCTCAGGGGGCGCCGCGACGCCCTTCTTCTAGCCGCTGCGGCGCACGGCTTCCGTCAGCGCGGCGGCATGCTCCCCTCCCGCCTCGGTGACGATCTCCCCGACCGTCTGGGCCTCCCGCACGGTGGCGAAGGCGACGTCTCCGGGGCCGCCGGTCAGGAACCCGTAGACCCCGGGACGCGCTAGCGAGTTGTACGCGTAATGGTGCGCGAAGTAGTACGCCCCCGTGTCCAGCGCCGCCGCGTAGTCCCCCTGCTCCAGCAAGGGCATCGCCCGGCCCACGGCCAGCAGGTCCCCCGCGAAGCACGCCGGCCCCGCCACGTCCTGCACCACGTCCGGCCCCTCCTTCGGCGACCCCTTGCCGTCGTACGCGGAGATCCGCAGCGGCCACGCCCCCGGCGTGTACACCGTCCGCGTCGCGACCTGCACGCCCGCGTGCGTCACCGCGACCGGCCGCCCCCCGGCGCTCTTGGCGTACTCCACGCGCGCCACCACCGTGCCGTGCTTGGCCAGCAGCGACCGCCCGAACTCGGTGACCAGCCCGTACCGCCCGTCGAACAGTCCGGGCACCGCCTCGCGCAGCACGCGCGCGTACTCGGCGTACGTCGGTGTGGTCTCGTCCGACGTGAAGTTCACCGGCAGCCCACCGCCGATGTCGAGCGTGTCGACCTGTCGGCGTCCGGCCCGTTCGTTGATCTCCTCGGCGAGCGCGTACGTCGCGGCCACGCCCTCGGCCATCAAGGTCAGCGGGATGCCCTGGGACCCCGTGTGCGCGTGCAGCCGGGTCAGCCACGGCCGGTCCAGATACGCCCGCACCACCCACTCGCGCGCCCCCTCGTCGCGCAGCGCCACCCCGAACTTCGAGGTGGCCGTCGCCGTCGACAGTGCCTCGATGGAGCCCCCACCGACCTGAGGGTTGACCCGGATGCCGAGCGGGGAGGCGCTCGCCCTCTCGGCCATCAGGGCGTCGACGCGCTCCAGCTCCTGCGGGTTGTCCGCGTTGACGGCGATGCCCAGCGCCAGTGCCTCCCGCAGCTCGCCCGGCGTCTTGGCGGGCGAGTCCAGCACCGTCCGCTCCGACGGGACCCCCGCCGCCCGTGACAGCGCCAGCTCACCCGGGCTCGCGACCTCCGCGCCGATGCCCTCTTGGTGCAGCAGCCGCAGCACGGGGACCAGCGGCGTCGCCTTGACCGCGAAGGCGTGCAGTACGGACGTCCCGGGCGCCGTCACCGCCTCGAACGCCGTCCGCAGCGCCGCCGCCGACTCCCGTATGCCGGCCACGTCCAGCAGCCCGACGATCGGGACGTCGGGCCCGAGCAGCCCTTGCTCCACGGCCGCCCGCACGGCCTCGTCCCGCCGGGCCGCCCGGACGGTCTCCTCCTGCCGGGCCGCCCGCACGGCCTCGTCCCGCCGCGCGGCCGTGCCACCGAGGCCACCGCTCACACCCGTGCTCATTCCGTCGCTCACGCGACCCTCCGTCCCTCGTTGCCGACCGGTACCTCTCGCTGCCTGCCCCACTCGTCCAGCCAAACACCCGCGACGCGTCCGCGCCGGGACACGAGACGTATTGACTAGTTCTATTCACGAGGTGAATATGTGAATATCCGCAGTGACAATCCGCCGGGAGCAAGCCACCAGGAGGCAGACCATGTCCGGACCCCGCCCTGTCCGAGCGTCACGCGGTACGACGCCGAGCGCCCTGGGCTGGCAGCAGGAGGCCGCCCTGCGGATGCTGCAGAACAACCTCGACCCCGAGGTCGCCGAACACCCCGACAAGCTCGTCGTCTACGGCGGCACCGGCAAGGCCGCCCGTGACTGGCGTTCCTTCGACGCCATGGTCCGCACCCTGCGCACCCTCAAGCAGGACGAGACGATGCTCGTCCAGTCCGGCCGCCCCGTCGGCGTCATGCAGACCCACGAGTGGGCCCCGCGCGTCCTCATCGCCAACTCCCACCTCGTCGGCGACTGGGCCAACTGGGAGGAGTTCCGCCGCCTGGAGGCCCTCGGCCTGACCATGTACGGGCAGATGACGGCCGGCTCCTGGATCTACATCGGCACCCAGGGCATCCTCCAGGGCACCTACGAGACCTTCGCCGCCGTGGCCGCGAAGCTGCACTCGATCGGCAAGGGGGTCGGCGGCACCCTCGCCGGGACCATCACGCTCACCGCCGGCCTCGGCGGCATGGGCGGCGCCCAGCCGCTGGCCGTCACCATGAACGACGGTGTCGCGATCTGTGTCGACTGCGACCCGCGAGCCATCGACCGCCGCATCGAGCACCGCTTCCTCGACGTGAGGGCCGACTCCCTCGACCACGCCCTCCAGCTGGCCACCGACGCCCGGGACCGGCGCGAGCCGCTGTCCATCGGCGTCCTCGGCAACGCCGCCGACGTCGTCCCGCGGCTGCTCGCCATGAGCGCCCCCATCGACATCGTCACCGACCAGACCTCGGCCCACGACCCGCTGGCCTACCTGCCCACCGGGGTCGCCTTCGAGGACATGGCCGATGCCGCCGCCAAGGACCCGGCCGGCTTCACCACCCGCGCCCGCCAGTCCATGGCCCGGCACGTCGAGGCCATGGTCGGCTTCCAGGACGCCGGCGCCGAGGTCTTCGACTACGGCAACTCCATCCGCGGCGAGGCCCGGCTCGCCGGCTACGACCGGGCCTTCGCCTTCCCCGGCTTCGTCCCCGCCTACATCCGCCCCCTCTTCTGCGAGGGCAAGGGCCCCTTCCGCTGGGCCGCGCTGTCCGGCGACCCCGCCGACATCGCCAGGACCGACAAGGCGATCCTCGACCTCTTCCCCGAGAACGAGTCCCTCGCCCGCTGGATCAGGTTGGCGGGGGAGCGGGTCCGCTTCCAGGGACTGCCCGCCCGTATCTGCTGGCTCGGCTACGGCGAGCGCGACAAGGCCGGCGAGCGGTTCAACGACATGGTGGCGAGCGGCGAGCTGGCCGCGCCCCTCGTCCTCGGCCGAGACCACCTCGACTGCGGCTCCGTCGCGTCCCCCTACCGCGAGACCGAGGCCATGCTCGACGGCTCCGACGCCATCGCCGACTGGCCGATGCTCAACGCCATGGTCAACGTGGCCTCCGGCGCCTCCTGGGTCTCCCTCCACCACGGCGGCGGCGTCGGCATGGGCCGCTCCCTCCACGCCGGGCAGGTCACGGTCGCCGACGGCACCGCGCTGGCCGGCGAGAAGATCCGCCGGGTCCTCACCAACGACCCCGGCATGGGCGTCATCCGGCACGTCGACGCCGGGTACGACATCGCGGAGTCGGTGGCGGCCGAGCGGGACGTGCGAGTGCCGATGCGCGAGGGTGACGGGGCGCGGGAGGGCGACGGCACGCGCGACGGTGCCGAGGCGCGCGAAGGGGACGGCGCGTGACCTTCCACAGCATGTGGGCGGAGCTGCTGCCGGTCGGCCGCAGCTCCGCCTCCGGCGGCTACCGCCGCCACGCCTGGACCGGCGCCGACGCCGACTGCCGGACCTGGTTCCGGGAGCAGGCCCGAACCCGCGGACTGACCTACGAGGTCGACCGCAACGGCAACCAGTGGGCCTGGCTCGGCGACCACGCCGCCCGGGACGCCGTCGTCACCGGCTCCCACCTGGACTCCGTGCCGGACGGAGGGGCCTTCGACGGCCCTCTCGGCGTGGTGTCCGCCTTCGCCGCCCTGGACGAACTGCGCGGAAGGGGAGCGCGGTTCACCAGGCCGCTCGGCATCGTCAACTTCGGCGACGAGGAGGGCGCCCGCTTCGGCCTCGCCTGCGTCGGCTCCCGGCTCACCGCGGGCGCGCTCACCGTCGAGCAGGCCCACCGCCTGACCGACGGCGACGGCATCACCCTCCCGCAGGCCATGGAGACCGCCGGGTACGATCCGGACGCCATCGGCCCCGACCCCGAGCGGCTCGCCCGCATCGGCGCCTTCGTCGAGCTCCACGTCGAACAGGGCCGCGCCCTCGACCTGTCCGGCGCCCGGATCGGCATCGCCGGCGCCATCCGGCCGCACGGCCGCTGGCGGTTCTCCTTCCGCGGCGAGGCCAACCACGCCGGCACCACCCGGCTCACCGACCGGCGCGACCCCATGCTGAGCTACGCCGAGACCGTCCTCGCCGCCCGCCGTGAGGCCGAACTCGCCGGTGCCGTCGCCACCTTCGGCAAGATCGACGTCGAGCCCAACGGCGTCAACGCCATCCCCTCCCTCGTACGCGGCTGGCTCGACTCCCGCGCCGCCGACCAGGAGAGCCTGGACACCGTGGTGACCGGCATCGAGAAGGCAGCCCGCGAGTACGCCGCCGCCCACGGCGTCGACCTCGACGTCGAACGCGAGTCCTTCACGCCCGTCGTCGAGTTCGACCACGCCCTGCGCGACGAACTCGCCCGCATCCTCGGCAGTGACACGGAACCCGACCTCAAGGTGCCCGTCCTCGGCACCGGCGCCGGACACGACGCCGGAATCCTCTCCGGACGCGTCCCGACCGCCATGCTGTTCGTGCGCAACCCCACCGGCGTCTCGCACTCCCCGGCCGAGTACGCCGCCGAGGACGACTGCGTGGCCGGGGTGAGCGCACTCGCCGACGTACTGGAAGGGCTGGCCTGCACGTGACCCCCACCGAGACCGGGCGGACCCGGACGTACTGGCTGGAACACGCCTGGCTCGGCTCCCACGTCGAGCCGGGCGTCGCCCTCGACGTGCGCGCCGGTCGCATCACCGCCGTCCGCCGGAACGTCCCCACCCCGCCCCCCGGCGCCGAGATCCTGCGCGGGCTGACCCTTCCCGGCCTCGCCAACGCCCACAGCCACGCCTTCCACCGTGCCCTGCGCGGCACCGTCCAGGTCGGCTCCGGCACCTTCTGGACATGGCGCGAGGTCATGTACTCCGTCGCCGACCGGCTGACCCCCGAGACCTACCACCGGCTCGCCCGCGCGGTGTACGCCGAGATGGCGCTCGCCGGCATCACCACCGTCGGCGAGTTCCACTACGTCCACCACGCCCCCGGCGGCACCCCCTACGCCGACCCCAACGCGATGGGCGAGGCCCTGATCGAGGCCGCCGCCGAAGCCGGCATCCGCATCACCCTCCTCGACACCTGCTACCTGTCCTCCGGTTTCGGGCAGCCCCCGAACACCCACCAGCGCCGCTTCTGCGACGGGACGGCGGACGCCTGGGCGGAACGCTGTTCAGTTCTCGAGGAACGGGATCACGCACGGATCGGGGCGGCGATCCACTCCGTACGGGCCGTGCCCGCCGACCAGTTGGCGACCGTGGCGCGCTGGGCCGAGGAGCGGCGGGCCCCGCTGCACGTGCACCTGTCCGAGCAGAGCGCCGAGAACGACGCCTGCCGCGACGCCCACGGCTGCTCCCCGACCCGGCTCCTCGCCGACCACGGCGTGCTCGGACCCCGCACCACCGGCGTCCACAACACCCACCTCACCGACGAGGACATCGCCCTGCTCGGGGGCAGCAGCACCGGCACCTGCATGTGCCCGACCACGGAACGGGACCTCGCCGACGGCATCGGGCCCGCGGCCGCCCTTCAGCGGGCGGGCTCCCCGCTCTGTCTCGGCTCCGACAGCCACGCCGTCGTCGACCTGCTGGAGGAGGCGCGCGCCATGGAGCTGAACGAGCGCCTGCGCACCCACACCCGCGGCCACTGGACCGCCGCCGCCCTGCTGCGCGCCGCCACCGCCGACGGCCACGCCGCCCTCGGCTGGGACGACACCGGGACCATCGAGGCCGGGGCCCGCGCCGACATCACCACGGTTGCCCTCGACTCCGTCAGAACAGCGGGGCCGCTGCCCAGGCTCGGCGCCGAGACAACCGTATTCGCCGCGACGGCAGCGGACGTACGGCACACGGTCGTGGGTGGGCGGCACGTCGTACGCGACGGGGCGCACACCCTTGTACCCGATGTGCCGCAGGCCCTCGCACGGGCCGTCGAAGCCCTGCGCGCGTGACCGCGGCCTCCCGCCGCCACTTCCGCTCCCGCCCCAACTTCCGCTCCCGCCGCCACTTCAGCTCCCGCCCCCACGAGGACGTCACGGACATCATGAGCAGCAGCACCGTCATCACCAACATCGCCGCACTCGTCACCAACGACCCCTCCCTGGGTGACAACTCCCCCCTCGGGCTGGTCCGGGACGCGGCCGTCGTCATCGACGGCGACCGTGTCGCGTGGACCGGTGAATCAAGCAAAGCACCCGCCACTGACAATCGCCTCGACGCCGACGGCCGGGCGGTCCTCCCCGGCTTCGTCGACTCCCACTCCCACCTCCTCTTCGGCGGCGACCGCACCGAGGAATTCAACGCCCGCATGTCCGGCCGTCCCTACAGCGCCGGTGGCATCCGCACCACCGTCGCCGCCACCCGGGCCGCGAGCGACGCGGAACTGGAGGCGGGCCTCACCCGTTACCTCGAAGAGGCCCTGCGCCAGGGCACCACCACCTTCGAGACCAAGTCCGGCTACGGCCTGACCACCGCCGACGAGTCCCGCGCCCTGCGCGTCGCCGCCCGCCACACCGACGAGGTCACCTTCCTCGGCGCACACATCGTCGCCCCCGAACTCGCCGACGACCCGGCCGCCTACGTGGCCCTCGTCACCGGCGAGATGCTCGACGCCTGCGCGCCGTACGCCCGCTGGATCGACGTCTTCTGCGAGAAGGGCGCCTTCGACGGCGACCAGGCCCGCGCGATCCTCACCGCAGGCCGGGCCAGGGGGCTGCACCCCCGCATCCACGCCAACCAGCTCTCCCACGGCCCCGGCGTCCGGCTCGCCGTGGAACTCGACGCCGCCAGCGCCGACCACTGCACCCACCTCACCGACGCCGACGTGGACGCCCTCGCGAACAGCCGCACGGTCGCCACCCTGCTCCCCGGCGCCGAGTTCTCCACCCGCGCCGAGTGGCCGGACGCCCGGCGCATGATCGACGCCGGTGTGACGGTCGCGCTGTCCACCGACTGCAACCCCGGTTCGTCCTTCACGTCCTCGGTGCCCTTCTGCGTCGCGCTCGCCGTACGGGACATGGGGATGACCCCCGACGAGGCCGTCTGGTCGGCCACGGCGGGCGGCGCGGCGGCCCTGCGCCGCGACGACATCGGCCGCCTCACCCCGGGCGCCCACGCCGACCTGACCCTCCTCGACGCCCCCAGCCACGTCCACCTGGCCTACCGGCCCGGCGTTCCCCTGGTCGCGGGCGTGTGGCGACGGGGCGTACGCGTGGTGTGAGCGGCGCGCCGCCTCGGCGGGAGCGGGGCCGAAAGGGCGGCGCGGTCCACGGCAACCCGAAGGGGGGCGGCCCGATGCCGGACCGCCCCCCTGGAGGGCAAGCGTCACGCGGTGAGGACTACTCCTCGACCGTGAGCCCCTTGCGCAGCCGTACGAGTGTCCGCGACAGCAGGCGCGAGACGTGCATCTGGGAGATGCCGAGTTCCTCGCCGATCTCCGACTGGGTCATTCCCGCGACGAAGCGGAGCGAGAGGATCTTCCGGTCCCGGGAGGGGAGTTCGGCGATCAGCGGCTTCAGCGACTCGACGTACTCGATGCCCTCGAGCCCGTGGTCCTCGTAGCCGATGCGGTCGGCCAGCGCGCCCTCGGCGTCGTCCTCCTCCGGCTGGGCGTCCAGCGAGGAGGCGGTGTAGGCGTTGGACGCCGCCATGCCCTCGACGACCTCGTCCTTGGACAGGCCGAGGTGCTCGGCCAGTTCGCTCACCGTGGGGGCGCGGTCGAGGCGCTGGGCCAGCTCGTCGCCGGCCTTGGCCAGGTCGAGCCGCAGCTCCTGCAGACGGCGCGGGACGCGCACGGACCACGAGGTGTCGCGGAAGAAGCGCTTGATCTCGCCGATGATGGTCGGCATCGCGAACGTGGGGAACTCCACACCGCGGGATGTCTCGAAGCGGTCGATCGCCTTGATCAGGCCGATCGTGCCGACCTGGATGATGTCCTCCATCGGCTCGCTGCGGGAGCGGAAGCGGGAGCCGGCGAACTTGACCAGCGCGAGGTTGAGCTCGACGAGCGTGTTGCGTACGTACGCGTACTCGTGGGTGCCTTCCTCCAGCGACTCCAGCCGCTCGAAGAGGGTCTTGGAGAGGGCCCGGGCGTCCGCCGGAGCGACCTCGTCGAAAGCGGGGATGTCCGGAAGTCCGGCGAGTCCGCCGTCGTGGTCGACGAGAGCGTCGTGGTGCTCGATGGGATCCAGATGTTCCGGAGGGAGTGTCGACGTCGCTTCTTGGGTACGCGATCCGTCGAGCCGGGGTGACATGATGTCCTCCATCGTTCTCGGCATACGGCTGCCGAAGCCAGTTGCGTGCACTGCGGTGTGCGGCGCCTCCAAAGCCGGCCGTGTCGGTTTACGTGTCCTACTAGCCCTACCGGGTTTACCGAGCCCACCG
>NZ_BAABCQ010000177.1:0-15704 GCF_039539045.1 Streptomyces marokkonensis | reverse complement strand
CGCAAGGTTCCTGCTCTCTTTACTTTCTTTACCGAGGCCGGGATCAGGATATTGGGGTGACGTGGGCCGCCCGGGGACGGGAACATGGACGGCATGTCCGGTCCTCATCTCATCCGCGGCTCCGTCTCCCTGCCCGAGGCCGAGCTGGTCTGGCGTTTCACACGCTCCTCGGGGCCCGGTGGGCAGCACGTCAACACCACGGACACCGCGGTGGAGCTCCGCTTCGACCTGGCGAAGACCGAGTCCCTGCCCGAGGTGTGGAAGCGGCGGGCGCTGGAGCGGCTGTCCGGGCGCCTGACCGACGGGGTCGTCACCGTCCGCGCCTCCGAGCACCGCTCCCAGTGGCGCAACCGCGAGGCCGCCGCCGTACGCCTCGCCGCCCTCCTCGCCGAGGCCACCGCGCCCCCGCCCGGGCCCCGCAGACCGACCCGCATCCCGCGCGGCATCAACGAACGCCGGCTGCGCGAGAAGAAGCAGCGCTCGCAGACCAAGCGGGGCCGCTCCCCGAAGGACTGGGACTAGGACACCAGGACCAGGGGAACGCGACGGATCGGCTACCGGGCTACCGGTCCAGCGCCAGCACGCCCACCGTCTCGCCCTCGCTGGTCTCTCCGTCGGGCCGGAAGCCCAGGCCCAGGTAGAAGCCCTCGGGGCCGTTCGGGCCCGGATGCCACGTCACGTAGCACTCCCCGCCGCCGCGGCGACGGATTTCCTGGGCCACCGACTCCACGGCGAAGCGGCCGTACCCCCGGCCCTGCTCCCCGGCCGCGATGTTCAGCCGCCACAGTCCGGAGCGCCGCACGCTGCCGTCCTCGTACCAGTCGATGTCGAAGAAGGCCATGAGGAAGCCGACGGGACGGTCGCCGTCGACGATCAGGCGGGGCCAGGCGACACCGGGGTGGACGTAGGCCTCGGCGAGGGAATCCACCACCGGGTCGACGGCGAATTCCTGCTCGGGGCGCACGCGTATGGCGGTGGCGGCCTTGAGGTTCGCCGGAGTGATCTCCTCCAGGCGCGGCGTGGTACTCGTTGTCATCCGCGCACCCTAGGCAGGAGGCACGAGGGCGGGCGAGCGGGTTTCGGCTCAGTCCAGCTGCCGGTAGCGCCCCTTGAAGTACGCCAGCGGCCCCGCGGCGGGGCTCGGCAGCGTGGCGGTCAGCACGCGGCCGATCACCAGGGTGTGGTCCCCGGCCGGCACCCGCCGTTCGGTACGGCACTCCAGCGTCGCCAGGGCCCCGCCCACCAGGGGCGCCCCGGTCGCCTCGCCCCGTACGCAGGGGATGTCCGCGAACAGGAGCCGGTCGCTGACGCGGCCCTTCATCGCGAAGCGTCCCGCGATGTGCCGCTGGCTCTCGGACAGGACGGAGACCGCCCACCGGGGCTGCTCGTCGAGCAGGTCGTCCATGCGGGAGCCCTCGCGGAGGCTGACCAGCACCAGTGGCGGGTCCAGCGACACCGACATGAACGCCGTGGCCGTCATCCCCACGTCCTCGCCGTGCGGCGCCTGCGGGTCGTCGGGGTCGAGCGACGCCTCCTGCGCGGTCACCAGGACCACGCCCGAGGCCAGCCGGGACATGGCGGCACGGAATTCGTCATTGCTCACCCCTTCAGCATGCCCGGCGGCGGACGACGGCGACGTGTGCGCGGGGGACGCGGGGGACGTGGGGGACGTGGAGGATGCGGAGGACGTGAGAGACGGAGAGTTCGGCACGCCCGCCACGCTAAACGCCGGGCCGCCGGCCCGGCATCGGCCGCCGGACCGAACCGGGGCACGAACCGGGACCTAGGACCCCAGAAGGAGACGTGCGCATACCCACCCTGCTTTCGGTGAACGCATGGGAAAACGCGGAAACGTCCTTCAATCGCTCACCTTTTGCTGTGACTTGAGTCACAAGGAGCGACAATTGTTGACCCTGTGTACCGAGTGCGGAGCGCGCTGTGATTCAGTGGCGGGGAACCTGCAAGGGCACCAGCAGTACAGGCGCCGACGAGAACCCTTGATTCGCTGCGAGGCCTCGGGGGGAGGGTGAGCATGGAGACCGAGTCGGAGCCCTACGTCCGTCTTGCGTCCCTGCGTCAGCTGCACCAGGCCATGGCCGACATGAACACGGCCCGCAGCCTGGCCGACACCCTGCAGACCGTCGCCGACGGAGTCGTCCACGCCCTCGGCTACGAGCTGGCATGCGTCAACCTGGTCCGCCCCGACGGTGACCTCGTCGTCGCCGCCTTCTCCGGCAACCAGGCCGCCGAGGCGCTGATCACCGGCCGGGCGGGCTCCCGCGAGTCCTGGGACCGGCGCCTGAGCATGGGCGAGCAGTGGGGCGACCTGATCTTCATACCCCACACCGAGGGCTGGATCCTCGACGACGACGACGTCCCGCAGTGGTACACCGACGGGCCCGCGCCCCGCTTCGAGGACGAGTGGCACCCCTCGGACCGGCTCTTCGCCCCGATGTACGCGCCCGGCCCGCAGGGCGGCGGCAACAGCGGCGAGCTGGTCGGCGTCCTGTCCGTGGACCGTCCGCGCAACGGCCGCCGCCCCGGCGCCTGGGGCCGCGAGGCTCTGCAGATGTACGCCTTCCAGGCCGCCATCGCGATCAGCAACGCCCGGCTCCGCTCCAACATGCAGCGCGCCCTGGTCCGCCTGGAGCGCGACCAGCAGGCGCTCAGGGCCAGTGAGGAAAGCTTCCGGCAGGCCTTCGAGTACGCCCCCTCCGGCATGGCCATCGCCGAGATGGGCGGCGACCAGCACGGCCGCATCCTGCGCACCAACGACGCCCTGTGCCGCCTGCTCGGCCGCCCCGCCTCCGCGTTGCGCCGCTACGCCTTCTCCGACCTCGTCCACCCCGAGGACATCGGCACGCTGCTGCGCACCTCCGCCGAGGGCGGCCGGGCCGAGCTGCGCCTGGGCCGCCGCGACAACACGTACGTCTGGGTCTCCCTGCGCAACAGCGTCGTCGCCGACGCCGCCGACGGGCCGCGTTTCCTGCTCACCCACGTCGAGGACATAGAGGAGCGCAAGCGCCGCGAGCTCCAGCTCGCCCACCGCGCCTCCCACGACTCCCTCACCGGCCTGCCCAACTCCGCCGAGCTGCGCTCCCGGCTCGCCGCCCGGCTCTGCCGGCGCCCGCAGTCCTCGCACGTGGCCGTCGCCGACGCCATGGACGCGGCCTACGGGCACTCCGCCGTGTTCGACTCCGGCGGTCACACCTTCGACTTCGGCGCGGTCACCGAGCCCTACGGCGCCTACGACCATCATGTGCACGCCATCGCTCCCGAGGACGGCCGCGACGACGGCACCAAGGGGCTCGCGGTTCTCTTCTGCGACCTGGACGGGTTCAAGTCGATCAACGACCGGTTCGGGCACAACGCCGGCGACGCCGTACTCATCGAGGTCGCCCACCGGCTCAGCGGCGGTGTGCGGGACGGCGACACGGTGGCCCGGCTCGGCGGCGACGAGTTCGTGATCCTCGCCAACGGGCTCGGCCGGGCCGACGCACAGGACCTCGCCGTACGCCTGCGCAACGAGATAATCCAGCCGATCCGGGCCGAGGGGCGGGCCGTCCGCGTGGGCGCCAGCTTCGGCATCGGGTGGGCCCACTGCGGCATGACGGCGGACGAGGTGCTGAAGTCCGCCGACGAACGGATGTACGTCGAGAAACGATCTCGTCCCAAACAACATCGCCGAGCCGGATGAACCCCAGGTCAGTGCCGTGGTGCGGTCTGAGTCACCCTTTCGGGGCAGTGGGAGCGGGTAGGCTCGCTGTCTCACACCCGTACCGCACAAGCACCGCATCTGGTTAGGAGACCTAGGGATGACGCCCGGCAACAACGGCGCGAGCACGCCCGAGGACGACGACCCCTTCGGCTACCTCTACGCCGACGGGCAGGCCAACGGGGCCCAGCCGCCATCCGGTGGCTACGGCTACCCGAACTCCGTCAACCGGGTGCGTCCCGTCGGCACACGGCAGTACGGGACCCCGCAGGGCCAGCCCGCCCCCCAGCAGCAGGGCGTCTACGGCCAGGCCCCGCAGCAGCAGGGCGCCCACGGCCGGCCGAACGCGCACTACGCCGCGCCGGAGACCTTCCCCGGCGGCGCTCCCGCCCCGCAGCAGTCGGGACACGGCGGGGGCGGCGGAGGCCGCGGCCCCAACACCAAGGGCCTGCTGATCGGCGCGGTCGCCGTCGTCGCGGCGGTCGTGATCGGTATCGCCGTGGCCATGACCAGCAGCGGCTCCGAGGACGACAAGGGCGGCGACGAGGCCGGCGGCGGCAGCACGGCCAACCCGACCCAGTCCGAGAGCACCGAACCGAGCCCGTCGGCCAGTGACGGTGCCGAGGAGGAGGCGGAGCTGCCCGCGACCGACGCGAAGTCGCTGCGGCTGTCGCCCGGGGTGGCGACGGCGTCGGAGGTCGAGGGCGCCCGGTCGGACGGCGGCGTCTACGTGGCCAACCTCAACAAGCCCGGTGCTTCGGTCACCTGGACCGTGGACGGCATCCCCGAGGAGGGGCTCTACACCCTCTTCACCGGGTACAGCACGGCCGGCGAGGACCAGTCGATGACCCTGACGGTCAACGGCAAGGAGTTCGGCAGCAAGCTGAACATGTCCAACTTCACCGGCGCCGAGGACGGCGACTTCGCCAAGGGCTGGACCACGACCTACGCCTATCCCACCCTGAACAAGGGCACCAACACCATCTCGCTCTCCTGCGCCGACGGCGACAAGTGCAACGTGCTGCTGGACCAGTTCTCCCTGAAGAAGGGCAAGGTCGAGAGCTGACGCCTGCCCGGCGGACCACGCCGCGGTACGTCACGCCGCGGTACGTCACGCCGCGGTACGTCTGACCACAGCACGTCACGCCGCTGCACGGACGGCATGGTACGGACCGGCGCGTCACGGCACGACCGGCGCGTCACGGCACGGACCGCGTCACGCCGCGTCGGACTCCGCCGTCACCGCGACCCCGCGTCCGAGCAGCTCCTCGTACGCCGCCCGGTCGAACTCGCCCGCCACCGGCGCCGGCACCGCCGCTGCGGACAGGGCGACCGCGCGGGCCAGGCGGTCCGGCCAGGGCAGGTTCTCGACCAGGCCGGAGAGCAGCCCCGCGACCGCCGAGTCGCCCGCACCGGTCGGATTGCCCCGGACACGGGCGTGCGGGGCGGCCCGCCAGCGGCCCTCCGGAGTCACCGCGAGCAGTCCCTCGGCGCCCAGTGAGGCGACCACCGAGCGGGCACCGCGGCGCCGGGCGGCCTGGGTGGCCCGCAGCGGCTCGTGCGAGCCGGTCAGCTCGGCCAGCTCCTCGGCGTTCGGCTTGATCAGATCCGGGCGGGCGGCGACACCCCGGCGCAGCGGCTCCCCGCTGGTGTCCAGCAGCACCGGGACGCCCGCGGCGCGCGCCGTGCGCACCAGCCCGGCGTAGGCGCCCACAGGTACGCCCGGCGGCAGGCTGCCGCAGAGGGCGACCGCCGACGCGCCGGCCAGCAGATCCGCGTAGACGTCCTGGAAGGCGTCCCACTCGGTGGGTGCGACGGCCGGTCCGGGCTCGTTGAGCTGGGTGGTGTCGCCGGTGCGCTCGTCGACGACGGCGACGGTGCGCCGGGTCGTTCCCGCGACCGGCACGAGCGCGTCGGCCACCCCGCGCACGCCGCCGAGTCCCTCGCGCACGACCTCTCCGGTGACGCCGCCCGCGAAGCCGGTCACCGTCACCTCGTGTCCGAGCGCCGCCAGCACCCGGGCCACGTTCAGCCCCTTGCCGCCGGGCCGCTCCGTCACCTCGGTGACCCGATGGGAGGCGTGCGGCCTGAGGGTCGGGACGCGATAGGTGATGTCGAGCGCGGTGTTGAGTGTGACGGTGAGGATCACCTGGGCCGACCTCCCCCGATCGCCTGCTGCTGCCGTGTGGACACGATCATGCCAAACGGGTGGCGGCGGGCCCAGCCCCCGGGTCGGCCGCCGTGGGCCGCTCCGGGGACGGACTCGGGGACGGACTCGGGGACGGACTCGGGGACGGATCAGCCCAGCTCGGGATCGACCACCCATTCGCCCCGGCGCATCACGCCCACCAGGTCGAACGCGGCGTCCAGTACCACCAGGTCGGCGTCCTTGCCGGGCTCCAGGGAGCCGACCCGGTCGGCCAGGCCGAGCAGCCGCGCCGGGTTGGCGGAGATCGCCGCGACCACGTCCTCCACGGCCAGCCCGTCCACCGTCACCGCCCGCTTGAAGGCGCGGTCCAGGGTGAGCGTGGAGCCCGCGATCGAGCCGCCCTCCACCAGCCGGGCCACCCCGTCCGCGACCTCGACCTCCATCGGGCCGAGCAGATAGCGGCCGTCGCCGAAGCCGGCCGCGTCCATCGCGTCGGTGATGAAGGCGACCCGGGCGGCCCCCGCGTGGTGGAAGGCCAGCTGGAGCGCGGCCGGGTGCAGGTGCGTGCCGTCGTTGATCAGCTCGACGGTGACCCGCTCGTCCTCCAGCAGCGCCGTGATCGGGCCGGGGGCGCGGTGGCCGAGGGGCGGCATCGCGTTGAAGAGGTGCGTGGCGACCGTGGCGCCCGCGTCGATGGCCTGGAGCGTCTGCTCGTACGACGCGTCCGTGTGCCCGACCGCGGCGATCACGCCGTGCTCCGCGAGCAGCCGTACGGAGTCCAGGCCGCCCGACAGCTCGGTGGCCAGCGTCACCATCTTCGCGTGCCCGTGCGCGGCGTCGATCAGCTTGCGGACCTCGGCCGGGTCCGGGTCGCGCAGCAGCTGCTCGTCGTGCGCGCCCTTGCGGCACGGGGAGATGAACGGGCCTTCGAAGTGGATGCCGGCGATGTCGCCCTGCTGGGCCAGCTCGGCGAGCACCCCGGCGTGCCGAGCGAGGAAGTCCAGGTCACCGGTGACGGCGGAGGCGACCATCGTCGTGGTGCCGTGGCGACGGTGGGTGCCGACGCCCTTGAGGATGTCCTCGGGGGTGCCGCCGGCGAAGGAGGCGCCGCCGCCGCCGTGGTTGTGGATGTCGACGAAGCCGGGGACCACCCAGTGGCCCGACACGTCGACGACTTCCGCCTCCGGGGACGCCGTGTCCGCGATCCGCGTGCCGTCGACGATCACGCGGCCGTCGTCCACGGTCCCGGTGGGCAGTACCACCCGGGCACCGGCGAGAACCTTGCTTGGGGCCATCAGGTGGTTACCTCCGGGGGAGTCACGGTCGTGGGAGTGGTGCTGAGTGGGCCGGTGCCGGACGAGCCGGTCCCGACTTGGTCGGTGGACCGGCCGGTGGTGGGCCGGTCCGTGCTGGGTCGTCCGGTGCTGGGCCGGTCGGTGTCGAGCAGATCCCAGGCCATGAGCCCGGCACCCAGGCAGCCGGCGGTGTCCCCCAGCGCCGCGGGGACGATCTCCGGCAGCTTCTGGAAGGTGACGCGCCGCCGGACGGCGTCCCGCAGTGGTGTGAACAAGGTTTCCCCCGCCTCGGCGAGGCCGCCACCGATGATCAGGACGCGCGGGTCCAGCAGAGTGAGCGCGGTGACCAGCCCGTCGGCGAGCGCGTCCACGGCGTCCTGCCAGACGGCGAGCGCCCGGGCGTCCCCCGACGCGACGGCCTTGGCACAGTCGGCGGCGTCCGCCTCCGGGTCGCCGCACGCCTCGGCCCACGCCTGGCTGACCGCCGACGCGGACGCGAACCGCTCCAGGCAGCCGCGCTGCCCGCACGGGCACGGCGTCCCGCCGGGCCGTACGACGATGTGGCCGATCTCGCCCGCGAAGCCGTGGGCGCCCGACTCCACCCGGCCGTCGATGCCGATGGCGCCCGCGATACCGGTGCCCAGCGGCACGAACAGGAACCGGTCGGCGCCCTGCCCCGCCCCGATGCGCCCCTCGGCGAGCCCACCGGTGCGCACGTCGTGCCCGAGGGCGACCGGAAGGGCATCGAGCCGGTCGCTGAGCAGCGCCCGCAGCGGTACGTCGCGCCAGCCGAGGTTGGCCGCGTACACGGCGATGCCGTGCTCCTCGTCGATGATGCCGGGGACGACCACACCGGCGGCGCGGGCGGGCTCGCCGAACCGGTCGGCGCCGTAGGCGCGCAGTTCGGCGGCGAAGTCCAGGATGCCCGCGACGACCGCCTCGGGCCCGCGGTCGCGGCCGGTGGCCCGGCGGGCCTGGTGCAGCAGCTCGCCCCCCGGCCCGGCCAGGGCGGCCTTCATCCCGGTGCCGCCCACATCGAGGGCGATGACATGTCTCACGGGGACAGTGTGGCCCGTTGACCCGGGAGAGGTCTAGTCCACTGTCGTGGTGTAGACCTTAATCCGTTAAACGGACAAGCGAACAAGCGCACGCGTAAGCAAAGCAGCGAACGACAAGTCGTCGGCAGGGTTGGGGAATCAGGGTGCAGCGGCGTAGGACAGGAACGATCGCGGTGGTGTCCGCACTGGGCATGACGGCGGTCCTCGGCGGCTGCGGACTCACCGGGGACTCCGGCGAGGTGACCCTGAAACTCGTCGCCGCCGACTACGGCGACAGCAAGGCCAACAGCTCCCAGGACTACTGGGACGATCTGGCCAAGGCCTACGAGGCCAAGCACCCCGACGTACACGTGGACGTCACCGTGTACTCCTGGAACGACGTCGACCGCAAGGTCCGCGAGATGGTCGAGGCCGAAGAGGCGCCCGACATGGCGCAGATCGGCGCCTACGCCGACTACGCGGACCAGGGCCTGCTCTACCAGGCCGGGGAACTCCTCTCCATCCCGGTCCAGGCCAACTACGTCTCGCAGCTCGCCGGCGCGGGCCAGGTCGACGGGGCCCAGTACGGGCTGCCCTTCGCGGCCTCCACCCGTGTGCTCTTCTACAACAAGACCCTCTTCGACAAGGCCGGCCTCACCCCGCCCAAGAGCTGGGACGACCTCGCCGAGGCCGCCCAGGAGCTCGAGGCGGAGGGCGTGAAGTACCCGTACGCACTGCCGCTGGGCCCCGAGGAGGCACCGGCCGAGACGATGCAGTGGATGCTCAGCGGCGGAGGCGGCTACACCGACGACGTCGGCACCTACTCCGTCGACTCGCCGCAGAACGTCACCACCTTCACCTGGCTCAAGGAGGAACTGGTCGAGAAGGGCCTCACCGGCCCGGTCGCCCCCGGACAGCTAGACCGGGCCGCCGCCTTCGCCGCCTTCGCGAACGGCGACGTCGGCATGCTCAACGGCCACCCCACGCTGATGAAGATGGCGTCCGACAAGGGCGTGAAGTACGGGATGGTGACGACCCCCGGGATCGACGGCGCCAGCAAGAACACGCTCGGCGTCACCGACTGGATGACCGCCTTCAAGGAGAACGGTCACCAGGAGGAGATCGGCGACTTCCTCGACTTCGTCTACAACGACGAGAACGTCCTCGACTTCTCCCGCCGGTACAACCTGCTGCCGGTGACCACCTCCGCGTCCCAGGCCATGAGCACCGCGGAGGAGGACAAGGACCTGCGGCCCTTCCTGAACGAGCTGGTGCTCTCCGAGCTCTACCCGGTCGGCAAGACCTCCTGGGCCTCGGTCAGCGCGGACGTCAAGAAGCGCATCGGCCAGGCGGTCGCCCCCGGCGGCAGCACCGAGGAGGTCCTCGACCGGATCCAGACGACGGCGATGCGGGCGGGCAGCGCGGAGTAGCGGCCACCGGGCCACTGTCGGTGCCGGGCGCTACGGTGCCGTACATGGACCTGGGACAGAGGGAGAGGAGCATCCTCGCGCTGGAACGCCGCGGCTTTTCCGGCCCCGGCGCGAAGGAGCGCGCGATCCGCGAGGAACTGGGCCTGGCCCCTGTCCGCTACTACCAGCTCCTCAACGCCCTCCTGGACGACCCCCGCGCGCTTGCGGCCGACCCGGTGACGGTCAACCGGCTGCGCCGGATACGGGACTCGCGGCGCTCGGAGCGGTGACACCGCCGGCGCGGACGGGGAAGCCGCGGGGGAGCCCCGGTGAGCCGCCGGGAAGACCGGCGGCCCCCCGGCAGGCGTGATCCGCGGCGCGATCGCGGGGCCTCCGCGTTCGCAGAGCCGCCCGCGTTCGCAGAGCCGCCCGCGTTCGCCGGGTCGGCCGGTGCCCGTCCGGCCGGTGTGAGGCAAAGGCGTGCGAGCGATGCGTGTGCCCCGCGCCGGCGGGATAGGTTCGCGGTATGGGCAGCCACCAGGACTCCACCCGTGACGACTCCCCGGACTCCGCGAACCACCTGCCGACGCCCGCGACGGCGGCCGGACGCGAAGGGCTCGACGCCCTTCTCGCCCGTCCCGGCCGCGCGGTGGTCGCGCTCGACTTCGACGGCACGCTCGCCCCGATCGTCGCCGACCCCGACCGGGCCCGCGCCCACCCGGACGCCGTACCGGCGCTCGCGGCCCTCGCCCCGAAGGTCGCCTCCGTCGCCGTGATCACCGGCCGCCCGGCCAAGGTCGCGGTCCGCCACGGCGGCTTCGCGGACGTCCCCGGCCTGGAACACCTCGTCGTCCTCGGCCACTACGGCGCCGAGCGCTGGGACGCCGCCACCGGCACCCTCACCACCCCCGACCCGCACCCCGGCGTCGGTGCCGTCCGCGCCGAGCTGCCGGGACTGCTGGAGCGGTCCGGGGCCGGCCAGGGCACGTGGACCGAGGAGAAGGGCCACGCGATCGCCGTCCACACCCGCCGCGCCCCCGACCCCCAGGCCGCCTTCGACACCCTGCGCGGCCCCCTCACCGGCCTCGCCTCCCGCCACGGCCTGATCGTCGAACCGGGCCGCATGGTCCTGGAGCTGCGCCCACCCGGCATGGACAAGGGCGCCGCACTGCGGGAGTACGCCCGGGAACTCGACGCCGCCTGCGTCGTCTACGCCGGCGACGACCTCGGCGACCTCCCCGCCTTCACCGCCGTCGACACCCTCCGCACGGAGGGCACCCCCGGCCTCCTGGTCTGCAGCGGCAGCGACGAGGTCCCGGACCTCCGCGAACGGGCCGACGTGGTGGTCGACGGCCCGACGGGAGTGGTACACCTGCTCCGCTCCCTGGCCACACGGCTCACGTAGCCGCTTCCGTCCCCCGTCCCAGCCCGCCGCCTGCGCCCATTCGTGCCGCCGCGGGGGCACGAGTGGGCGCTACGGAGTACCCCCTCTGGGGGAGGCACCCCGTAGCGCCGGGCCGCGCGAACCACCCCGGCCCAGCCCCATCGCCGGATCACCCGGCGGTCAAGACCTCAGCGCGTCCAACTGCTCCAGGAACCACCGCTCCGGAGGCGACGCCGTCCCCGCCGCCGCCAACCGCTTCGTCCGCTCCGCCCGTTCCCCCGGCGCGACCCCCAGCGCCTCGTGCAGCGCGTCGGCCGTGCCGACCACGTCGTACGGGTTCACGACGACCGCGTCCTCCCCCAGCTCCTCGTACGCCCCCGCCTCCCGGGACAGCACCAGCACGCACCCCTCGTCGGAGACGACCGGCACCTCCTTCGCGACGAGGTTCATCCCGTCCCGGACGGGATTGACCAGCGCCACGTCCGCCAGCCGGTACGCCGCCAGCGACCGCGCGAAGTCGTCCTTCACATGCAGCACGACCGGCGTCCACCCCGCCGTCCCGAACTCCGCGTTGATCGACTCGGCCACCCGCCGCACCTCGGCGGTGTAGTCCCGGTACACGGCGAGATCCTGCCGCGAGGGGTACGCGAAGGCGACGTGCACGACCCGCTCCCGCCACTGGGGCCGCCCGGTCAGCAGCTCCCGGTACGCCAGCAGCCCCCGCACGATGTTCTTCGACAGCTCGGTCCGGTCCACCCGCACGATCGTCCTGCGCGCGCTCCCGTCCGGGCCGGCACCGATCTCCGCCCGCAGCGCCGCCATCCGCTCGTCCACGTCGGCCTCGTGCGACCGCCGCCGCAGGAAGTCCGCGTCGGCGCCCAGCCCGTGCACGCCGATCTCCGTGGAGCCGGGCCCGCCCACCAGCGCGTCGCAGCAGACGGTGAACGCGTCGGCCCACCGTCGGGTGAGGAACCCGAGCCGGTCGGCGCCGAGCATGCCGCGCAGCACCTGCTCGGCGATGTCGTCCGGCAGCAGCCTGAAGTAGTCGACCGGCGCCCACGGCGTGTGCGAGAAGTGCCCGATCCTGAGATCCGGCCGCAGCTCCCGCAGCATCCCCGGCACCAGCGTCAGGTGGTAGTCCTGCACGATCGCGACCGCGCCCTCGGCGGCCTCCTCGGCCAGCGCCTTCGCGAAGGCCCGGTTGTACGCCTCGTAGGAGGCCCACCGCCGCCGGAACTCCGCGTCGAAGACCGGCTCCAGGGGCGTCTGGTAGAGCATGTGGTGCACGAACCACAGCACGCTGTTGGCGATCCCGTTGTACGCGTCCGCGTGCACGTCGGCCGGTACGTCCAGCATCCGCACGCCGTCCTCGCCGACCCCGCGCCGCACCGCCTCGCGGTCGCCGTCGCCGAGCGCGGAGCACACCCACAGCGCCCCCGCGTCCGGCCCGATGGCCGACAGTCCGGAGACCAGCCCGCCCCCGCCGCGTTTGGCGTGCAGCGAACCGTCGTCCCGCACCTCGTACGAGACCGGCCCCCGGTTGGAGGCGACCAGCACCTGAGCAGCACCGAAGCTTGAAGCCATACGCCTCAACGTAGCCAGGCCCCGCAACCCTCAAACGTGGTCGGACGACACTTCGGCCCCGTCCGGCAGGTGTCAGGCCACCCTGCGGGCCGCGTACTCCGCGATCTCCGTCATCGGGGGGCGTTCCTCGGTGTCCACGGAGTACGTACGCGGCTCGAAGCCGTCGGCGCCCCGTTCGAACTGGACGAGGGACGGCCGGACCAGGTGGCCGCGGGCCAGCCGGAGCTGGGCGGTGCGGTAGATCGCGGCGGACATGCGGCCCAGCGCCCGGCCGTCCTGGTGCCGGTGTCTGCGCACGCCGACGTCGACCTGCGCGAGGGCGTCCAGACCCACCAGGTGCAGGGAGTCGACCAGCATGCCCAGCTCCACCCCGTAGCCGACGGGGAAGGGGAGCCGCTCCAGGAGGGAGCGGCGGGCCGCGTACTCGCCGCCGAGCGGCTGGACGAAACCGGCCAGCTGCGGCCAGTGCATGTTGAGCAGCGGGCGGGCCATCAGTTCCGTGACCCGGCCGCCCTGGCCGGCCGCGGGCAGGCCCGAGGCGCAGCCGTCGGACATGGTGAGCGGACGGTCGTACATGGCCTTGACGAGGTGCACACCTGGATCGGTGAGCAGTGGCCCCACGATTCCGGTGACGAAGTCGGCGGAGAACTCGCGCAGGTCCGCGTCGACGAAGCAGACGATGTCGCCGCCGGTGACCAGCAGCGAGCGCCACAGCACCTCGCCCTTGCCGGGCACGGCCGGGACGCGGGGCAGGATCGCGTCGCGGTGCACGACACGCGCGCCCGCCGCCGCGGCCACCGCCGAGGTGCGGTCGCTCGACCCGGAGTCCACGACCACGATCTCGTCGACGAGCGGGACGCGCCCCATCAGGTCCCGGCGGATCACCGTGACGATGTCGCCGACCGTCGCCTCCTCGTCGAGGGCGGGGAGCACCACGCTGACCGACTGCCCGGTGGCGTGCTTGGCGGACAGGAGCTGCTGGATCGGCCGGTCCGACACGGACCAGGAGCGTGCGCTCAGCCAGCGCTCGACTTCTTCCAGCACGTTCGGTGGCTCCTTCGTGGTCCGTTGTGATTCATCTCGCGGTGCGGACGACTGTCTCAACCGCCCTGGCCTTCGGTTACAGTCTTGAACAACGCGGAGCCCCACCGCATGCCGGGGTCCCGCGCGCACCACCGCTCAGCAGGCGCGACAAGCGCAACGAGCCGAGCAGGCTCAACAATCGAATACCGCTCATCCAGAGGGGCAGAGGGATACGGCCCGTTGAAGCCCCGGCAACCCTCCAGTCGGTTCCTGTCACGCAGACGTGGCGAGGCTCCCGACTCGGGAAGGTGCCAAATCCGTCTCACGGCGAGATGCGTCGTGAGGAAGATGAGGAGAAAGGGCCTCGCCTCCATGGCTGTGCAGACTGCCGAAAGCACCACCACCCCCGACGCTCCCGCCCCCGCCGGCGCCGTCGATCTGGGCCCCGCCGCCGCCCTCTCCTGCCGTGAGTGCGATCACCGCGTGCCGCTCGGCCCGGTCTTCGCCTGCGAGGAGTGTTTCGGCCCGCTGGAGATCGCCTACGACTTCTCGGCCTACGACACCGAGGAACTCCGCGCGCGCATCGAGGCCGGCCCCGCGAACATCTGGCGTTACGCCCCGCTGCTGCCCGTCCCCGCCGACGTGGCCGACAAGCCGAACATCAACCCCGGCTGGACCAAGCTGGTCAAGGCCGACAACCTGGCACGCGAGCTCGGCGTCACCGGCGGTCTGTACGTCAAGGACGACTCCGGCAACCCGACGCACTCCTTCAAGGACCGCGTCGTCGCCCAGGCCATCGAGGCCGCCCGCGCCTTCGGCTTCACCACCCTGTCCTGCTCCTCCACCGGGAACCTCGCGGGTGCCGTCGGCGCCGCCGCCGCCCGCGCCGGCTTCCGCTCCTGCGTGTTCATCCCGCACGACCTGGAGCAGGGCAAGGTCGTCATGGCCGCCGTCTACGGCGGTGAGCTCGTCGGTATCCAGGGCAACTACGACGACGTGAACCGCTTCTGCTCCGAGCTGATCGGCGACCCGGCCGGCGAGGGCTGGGGCTTCGTCAACGTCAACCTGCGGCCGTACTACGCGGAGGGTTCCAAGACCCTCGCGTACGAGATCTGCGAGCAGCTCGGCTGGCGGCTGCCCGACCAGATCGTCGTCCCGATCGCCTCCGGCTCGCAGCTCACGAAGATCGACAAGGGCCTGCAGGAGCTGATCAGGCTCGGTCTGGTCGAGGACAAGCCGTACCGGATCTTCGGCGCCCAGGCCGAGGGCTGCTCGCCGGTGTCCACCGCGTACAAGGCCGGCCACGACGTCGTACGCCCGCAGAAGCCGGACACCATCGCCAAGTCCCTCGCGATCGGCAACCCGGCCGACGGCCCGTACGTCCTCGACATCGCGCGCCGCACCGGCGGCGCCGTGGAGGACGTGAGTGACGAGCAGGTCGTCGACGCCATCAAGCTGCTCGCGCGCACCGAGGGGATCTTCGCGGAGACCGCGGGCGGGGTGACGGTCGGCGTCACGAAGAAGCTGATCGAGAACGGTGTCCTGGACCCGTCGCTCACCACCGTCGTCCTCAACACCGGCGACGGCCTGAAGACCCTCGACGCGGTGGCCGGTACCGGCCTCACCGCCACCATCCGCCCGAACCTGGACTCCTTCCGAGAGGCTGGCCTCGCATGAGCGTGACCGTTCGCATCCCGACCATCCTGCGCACCTACACCGGCGGCAAGGCCGAGGTCGGCGCCGAGGGCGCCAACCTCCAAGAGGTCATCTCCGACCTGGAGAAGAACCACACCGGCATCGCCGCCCGCGTCCTGGACGACCAGGGCAAGCTGCGCCGCTTCGTCAACGTCTACGTCAACGACGACGACGTCCGCTTCGAGCAGGGCCTTCAGACCGCCACGCCGGACGGCGCGGGAGTCTCCATCATCCCGGCGGTCGCCGGCGGCTGATACGCGTCGTAGCGCGAATTGCCCTCTCCGCAAGAGAAGCGGAGGGGGCAATTCCATGTGATTGAGCGCGGTAGAGTTGGGGAACGCGCTCCCGACCGCGAGATCGGGAACTCCGACTTCCTGCCGCCCGCCCGACAAGATATAGCCAAAATGTAGGCG
>NZ_BAABCQ010000176.1:0-15898 GCF_039539045.1 Streptomyces marokkonensis | reverse complement strand
GGATGGGGTTTGCTTTGCGCACAGTAGTCGACGGATCAACCGACCAGCCAGTAACCGCAGGTCCGACCGCCACTGTTCACAAGAGGCGCGCGCTGCTTACGCTTGATCGCCATGGCACCCACACCCGCCGGTAACACGACGACCCGCGTCCACGTGATCAGCGACGTCCACGGCAACGTCCGCGACCTGGCCAGGGCCGGCGAGGGCGCCGACGCCCTGGTCTGCCTCGGGGATCTGGTCCTCTTTCTCGACTACGCCGACCACTCGCGCGGCATCTTCCCCGACCTGTTCGGCACGGCCAACGCCGACCGCGTCGTCGAGCTGCGCACCGCCCGCCGCTTCACGGAGGCGCGCGATTTCCAGGCGCGGCTGTGGGAGGGCGCCGGCGGGGACCGGCGGGCACTGATCGAGGCAGCGGTGCGCAAGCAGTACGCCGAGATGTTCGCCGCCTTCCCCACCCCCACGTACGCCACCTACGGCAACGTCGACATGCCGCCGCTGTGGCACGAGTACGCGGGCCCCGGCACGACCGTGCTCGACGGACAGCGGGTGGAGATCGGCGGCCGGGTCTTCGGCTTCGTCGGCGGCGGCCTGCGGACCCCGATGAACACGCCGTACGAGATCGGCGACGAGGAGTACGCCGCGAAGATCGAGGCCGTCGGCGAGGTGGACGTGCTGTGCACGCACATCCCGCCGGAGGTGCCGGAACTGGTCTACGACACGGTGGCCCGGCGCTTCGAGCGGGGCAGCCGCGCGCTGCTGGACGCGATCCGCCGCACCCGCCCCCGCTACGCCCTGTTCGGGCACGTGCACCAGCCGCTGACGCGGCGGATGCGGATAGGGGCGACCGAGTGCGTGAACGTCGGGCACTTCGCGTCGACGGGCCGGCCGTGGGTCCTTCAGTGGTGAGCGGGGGCGCGCCCGGGGCGGCCGGGCGGGAGCCGGACTTGCGCAGGTAGGTGGTGACATCCGTCCTGTCCGTGCGCGATAGCCTGCACGCGGCACACGTGCGCACGACGGCGCACGACCACCTCAGTACCGGCCCGCATCTGGAGGAGCCACAGCGATGGCGGAACACACCAGCTCGAGCATCATGATCGAGGCGGCACCGGCCGACGTCATGGCGGTGATCGCCGACTTCGCCCGTTATCCGGACTGGACCGGCGAGGTGAAGGAGGCGGAGGTCCTCGCGACCGACGCGCGGGGGCGTGCCGAGCAGGTCCGACTCGTCATGGACGCCGGGGCGATCAAGGACGACCAGACGCTGGGGTACACCTGGACCGGCGAGCACGAGGTGTCCTGGACGCTGGTGAAGTCCCAGATGCTCCGCTCCCTCGACGGCTCCTACCTGCTCCGGCCGGCTGGCACGGGCACGGAGGTCACCTACCGGCTCACGGTCGACGTCAAGATCCCGATGCTCGGCATGATCAAGCGCAAGGCCGAGAAGGTCATCATCGACCGCGCCCTGGCAGGCCTGAAGAAGCGAGTGGAGTCGGGAGAGAAGTAGCTTCCCGCTCCCGCCAGGCAGCTGCGGGCAGTCGTGCCGCTGGGGCGGCACGGGTGGGCGCAGCTGCACCCGGGCAGCGCCGGTCCGCGTCACGCCGGCGCGGTGCCCAGGCGCCGGGCGACAACGGCAGCGCCGCCGCACCTCGCACCGGACAGCGCGCACGCACGACCCCGTCACCCCCGCCCACGCAGGTACCGTTCACCCCCATGCGCACCCTCCTGATCACCGGCCCCGGCGGCAGTGGCCGTACCACCGTCGCCGCCGCCACCGCGCTCGCCGCCGCCCGCCGGGGCACCCGCACCCTCCTCCTCGGCGCCGACCGCGACGACACCGTCGGCGCCGTGCTCGGAGTGCGCACGGGCCCCGCACCGATCACCGTCGAGCCCCGCCTCACCGCCTGGCGGCCGGACCCCGCCCAGGGCTTCCGGGACGGTCTCACCGCCCTCCAGGACCGCGCCGCCTCCGCCCTCGACCTCCTCGGCGCCGCCCGCCTCGACCCCGAGGAACTCACCCCCCTGCCCGGCGCCGACGAACTCGTCCTGCTGCGCGCCCTGCGCGACGCCGCCCTCGCCGACGGCCCCGACCACCACGAGCTCCTCGTCGTCGACCTGCCCGCCGTGCCCCGGGCCCTCGCCCTGCTCGCCCTGCCCGAGGAACTGCGCCGCTACCTCCGCCGCCTGCTCCCGCCCGAGCGGCAGGCGGCCCGCGCCCTGCGCCCCGTCCTCGGCCGACTCGCCGGCGTCCCCATGCCCGCCGAGGCGCTGTACGAGGCCGCCGCCCGCTGGGACCTGGAGCTCGCCGCCGCCGAAGCCGTCCTCGCCGACCGGAACACCGTCGTACGGCTGGTCGCCGAACCCGGCCCGGCCGGCGCCGACGCCGTCCGCTCGGCCACCCTCGGTCTCGCCCTGCGCGGCCTGCGCACCGACCTCCTGGTCGCCAACCGCGTCCTGCCCGAGGACACCCCGGCGGACAGCTGGCTCACCGGCCCCCTCACCCAGCAGCGCAAGGCACTGGAGGAGTGGCAGGGCACGTACGACGTCCGCACCGTCCCCCACCTCGGGCGCGACCCGCGCGGCGGCGACGACCTCGCCGCGCTCGCCGCGCCGGGCGTCAACCCGGACGTCGCCCCGGTCGAGTGGCCCGTCACCGACCGGCTGGCCGAGGACGGCGTGCTGGTCTGGCACATCCCGCTGCCCGGCGCCATACGCGACGAACTCGACCTGGTCCGCCGCGGTGACGAACTGGTCCTCACCGCCGGGCCGTTCCGCCGGATCGTCCCGCTGCCGTCGGCGCTGCGCCGCTGCACCGTCGCCGGGGCCGCCCTGCGCGAGGGCGTCCTCGCCGTCCGGTTCGCACCCGACCCGCGGCTGTGGCCGCAGAGCCGCTGAACCTGCCGCACCCGTTCGGGTAACGTCGTAAGGACGAGCCGTAGTCAGGAGTCCGTCATGAGTGAAGAGCTCCCCCCGTCCGAGGCCGCTCGCCCCGACGAGGCCGACGCGGTCGACGAGGTGCGTGCCACCGACGCCGACGCCTGGGCGACGGCGTGCGCCGAGGACCTCGAGTCGGAGAAGGCCCGCCGCCGCGCCGAGTACGGGCCACCGCCCGGCTCGGCCGCCGAGGAGCTGCGCCGGCTCGTCGACACCGTCGCGGACAAGCTGTCCGGCCTCCAGTCCCCGCTGCTCGGCCAGGTCGCCGGCCCGGCCGCCCAGCAGGTGGTCCGACAGGTCGTGCAGCAGGCCAAGGCCGCCGTCGAACCGGTCATCGAGCGCAACCCGGACGTCTTCGACCATCTCGCGGCCGCCGGCGGCGAACTTCTCGCCGCCTACCGTTCCGCCGTCCAGAACCAGGAGACCCGCTGGACCACCGGGGCCTCGCGGGCCCCCGGGACTTCCGCGGACGACCCCCGGGACCCCCGGGACCCTCGTGACCTGGACGAACCGCGCGACGGCCGGAGCGACACCGGACGCGACACCGGACGCGACGACGGCGACGAGGGCACCGGCCCGGGCCGGCGCATCGACTTGGACTGACACCGCCCTCGGGTACGGTTGGCCGTAGCGGGGCTCGACCGAAACTGAGGGATTCATGGGACTCACCATCGGCGTCGATATCGGCGGCACGAAGATCGCGGCGGGCGTGGTCGACGAGGAAGGCAACATCCTCTCGACCCACAAGGTGCCGACCCCGGGCACGCCCGAGGGCATCGTGGACGCCATCGCCTCCGCGGTGGAGGGCGCGCGCGCGGGTCACGAGATCGTCGGCGTCGGCATCGGCGCCGCCGGATACGTCGACCGCCAGCGCTCCACGGTCTACTTCGCGCCCAACATCGACTGGCGCCAGGAGCCGCTCAAGGAGAAGGTCGAGGCCCGCGTCGGCCTCCCGGTCGTCGTGGAGAACGACGCCAACGCCGCGGCCTGGGGCGAGTACAGGTTCGGTGGCGGCAAGGGCCACCGCAACGTCATCTGCATCACCCTCGGTACCGGCCTCGGCGGCGGCATCATCATCGGCAACAAGCTGCGCCGCGGCCACTTCGGCGTGGCCGCCGAGTTCGGCCACATCCGCATGGTGCCGGACGGTCTGCTGTGCGGCTGCGGCTCGCAGGGCTGCTGGGAGCAGTACGCCTCCGGCCGCGCCCTCGTGCGCTACGCCAAGCAGCGTGCCAACGCCACCCCCGAGCGCGCCGAGGTGCTGCTCGCGCTCGGCGACGGTACGCCGGACGGCATCGAGGGCAAGCACATCTCGGTCGCCGCCCGCCAGGGCTGCCCGGTCGCCGTCGACTCCTACCGCGAGCTGGCCCGCTGGGCCGGCGCCGGTCTCGCCGACCTGGCCTCCCTCTTCGACCCGTCCGCCTTCATTGTCGGCGGCGGCCTCTCGGACGAGGGCGATCTGGTGCTCGACCCGATCCGCAAGTCGTACAAGCGGTGGCTGGTCGGCGGCAACTGGCGCCCGGTCGCCGACGTCGTCGCCGCCCGGCTCGGCAACAAGGCCGGCCTGGTGGGCGCGGCCGACCTGGCCCGGGAGCCCGACCCGATCATGTAGGCGTACGGCGCTCCGACGCTCCCCGAGGGGCGCGAGACTCTGTGAACACGCGGTTCGGCCGCGTGGGCGCGACAAGCCGCACCACCGGCAGTCGCCCGCAGACCTCGCGCCCCGAGCTGTCGGACGTACGTGCACGCTGCGGGGGCGTACATTGATCCACATGGAGCCGCTCCCCAACTCCCGCACCGAAGCCGACGGTTCGGCCGTCGTCCGGGTCCTCAGCTACAACATCCGCTCGATGCGCGACGACACCGACGCCCTCGCCCGTGTGATCGCCGCCTGCACCCCCGACCTGGTCCTCCTCCAGGAGGCCCCCCGGTTCTTCCGCTGGCGCAAGAAGCTCACCCGGCTCGCCGCCGCCTCCGGGCTGGTCCTCCTCTCGGGGGGCGGCACCGCCGCGGGGCCCGCGCTCCTGTGCTCCCTGCGCGCCACCGTCGAGCGAACCGAGGACGTCCTGCTCCCCCTCACTCCCGGCCGGCACCGCCGCGGCTTCGCGACCGCCGTGGTCCGGATCGGCGGGGCCCGCCTCGGCGTCCTGAGCTGCCACCTGTCACTGGAGGCGGACGAGCGGTACGAGCAGGCGGGCCTGCTCCTCGACCGGCTCGCCGGGCTCGGTGTGACGCACGCGGTGGCGGGCGGCGACCTGAACGAGCGCCCCGGCGGCCGCACCTTCCGGCGGCTCGGCGACGGTCTGCGGGACTGCTGGACCGCCGCTCCCCGGGGCGGCGAGTACACCTTCTCCACGGCCGCCCCCGACCGGCGCATCGACGCGGTCTTCGTCACGGAGGGCGTCGAGGTACTGGGCTGCGGGGTGCCGCTGGGCCTCACCGGGGTGAGCGAGGACGACCTGAGGGTGGCCACGGACCACCTCCCGGTCCTGACCGTCCTCCGTGTGCCCGCCTCCACGGGCTGATCCGCGGGACGGCCGGGCCCCGGCCGATGCGCAGGACGGGCCCTGGACCCGACCAGGGGGTGTCAGAACGGCACTCCTAGACCACCGCGCCCCGCCCCGGGTCGTCGTCGTCCTCGTCGCCCGTCCGCATCCGCATGACCAGGGTGGCGAAGCCGCCGAGGAAGCCGCCGACGCTCGCGGTCGTCAGCCACCAGCTCATGTCCCAGCCGAGCACCACCGCCAGCAGCAGCAGGAAGGGTCCGCCGATCACACCCAGCCATGCGAACTTCGCGGTGGTGTCCCCCTCCGGCAGCGGCGGCGGCTCTGGCGGCACGAAATGGCCCTCGTCGTCCTCGTCCAAGTCGTCGTCCGACGGCTCGGCCGGCGTGTGGTCGCGGGGACCGGGGCCGACGCCGGGTGCGAAGGCGATCGAGCTGCCCAGCGGCCGTGCCGAGGCGGGCCGGTCGGCCCCGGGCTTGTCGTCGTTGGTCTCGGTCTCCAGGAGCGCCAGGTCCTCGACCGACTTGAACGGCTTCGCGCCCGGCGGGTCCGGCGGCTCGTCCCCGTAACCGGCGACGATCGCGTCCCAGGCGGCGTTCTCGTCGAAGGGCACGCCCTGCTCCTCGGGCCCGCGGTCCACCGCGCCCTCCCGTCCCTCGCGGTGCTCCCGCCCCCGCGCCACGTCCCGCCCGAGGTCTTGCCCCGGGTCCCGTTCCAGATCCCGCTTCTCGCGCTCCTCGCGGTCCTCGCGGTCCGAGTCGTGCTCAGCCACCTGCGGCCGTCCCTTCCTTGCCGAGACCGGGCTCCGGCTCCCTGACGGAACCGGGCGCGAGCCGGCCGATGAACGCGACACTCTCCGCGAAGATCCGGTCCGCGTCGTGGTCCAACGTCGCCACGTGGTAGCTCTGTTCCAGCAGGACCTCCGTGACATCCGTCGACGACACCCGGCCGAGGATGCGGGCCGAGTCGGCCGGCGGCACCACGTGGTCCTGCGGGCTGCGCAGCAACAGCAGCGGCTGCGTCACCTGCGGCAGGTCGCCGTCGGCCAGACGGAAGAACGCACGCAGCGAGTGCGCCGCGTGCAGCGGCACCCTGTCGTATCCGAGCTCCGTGGCGAGCGGCTTGGCGATGTCACTGGCGATGCCCTTCGCCGCGGGCACTAGGTGGCGCAGGACCGGGAGGGCGTGCTGGGTCACGCCGTGCATCCGGTTCGCCGGGTTGACGACCACCACGCCCGACACCGCGTCCCCCTGCTTGGCCGCGAGCCGCAGCGCCAGCGCACCGCCCATGGACAGGCCGGCCACGAAGACGCGCGCGCACCGCTCCCGCAGGGCGCGCAGCTCCCGGTCCACCTCCGCGTACCAGTCCTGCCAGCCGGTGACCTGCATGTCCTGCCAGCGCGTGCCGTGCCCGGGCAGCAGCGGCAGCGCGACGGTCAGACCGCGCGCGGACAGATACCGGGCCCAGGGGCGCAGCGACTGCGGGGACCCGGTGAACCCGTGGCAGAGGAGGACGCCGACCTCACCGCCCTCGTGGCGGAACGGCTCGGCTCCGGGCAGGACCGGCACGTCTCGGTCTCCTGTCGTCAGGGGGCCGGCACAGCCGGCACGTCGGGTGCGGTGCATGCGGGTGCGGTACTTGCGGGAACTTCACCGTACGCGACCGCACTGACACCGACCAGGGCCGTCGGGGCCATTGACGGTGCCCCGGGATAGGGTCTGACCCACAGACACAGGAGGCACTCGCTTGTTGTACGGCGCGATGAAGGTCACCGTCGGGGGTTCGCTGAAGCTTGCCTTCCGGCCCTGGGTGGAAGGCCTGGAGCACGTCCCGGCCGACGGCCCGGCCATTCTGGCGAGCAACCACCTGTCGTTCTCCGACTCGTTCTTCCTGCCCGCGGTCCTCGACCGCAAGGTCACCTTCATCGCCAAGGCCGAGTACTTCAACACCCCCGGCGTCAAAGGCCGGCTGACCGCCGCCTTCTTCAAGGGCGTCGGCCAGCTCCCGGTGGACCGCTCCGGAGTGCGCGGCGCGGGCGAGGCCGCGATCAAGAGCGGCATAGAGGTCCTGGAGCGCGGCGAGTTGTTCGGCATCTATCCCGAGGGCACGCGCTCCCCGGACGGCCGGCTCTACCGGGGCAAGCCGGGCGGTCTCGCGCGCGTGGCGCTCGCCACCGGCGCGCCCGTCATCCCGGTCGCCATGATCGACACCGAGAAGATCCAGCCGCCCGGCAAGGTGATGCCGAAGCTGATGCGGCCCGGCATCCGCATCGGCAAGCCCCTCGACTTCACCCGCTACCAGGGCATGGAGCACGACCGCTTCGTGCTCCGCGCGGTGACCGACGAGGTCATGTACGGGATCATGAAGCTCTCCGGCCAGGAGTACGTCGACGTGTACGCGACCGCCATGAAGCGGCAGCTCGCGGACGCGGCGAAGGCCGAGAAGGAGGCGGCCAGGGCCGCGAAGGCCGCGCTCGCCCAGGCGGAGAAGGAACAGGCCGCCAAGGAGAGGGCGGCGGCCGAGCAGGACCGCCCCGCCGACGACCGGTAGCGGCCGGACAGGGCGGCGGGCCGGACAGGGCGGCGGACGTACTGGCAGCCGGGGACGGGGGGACATGGCCAGACGCGAGAGAGTCATGAGGATGTCGGTCGAGCAGCCGCTGTGGCGCGCGCTCGCCGGCTATCGCGTGCTCACCATGCTGTACGCGATCGGCTTCTTCACCACCGCCTACTCCGGCTTCGCCCGCCCCTGGCTCGCCGTCGCCTACTACGCCGTCCTCTTCGTCTGGACCCTGGCCACCCTCCCCAAGGTCTCGAGCGCGGCGAGCTGCACCAAGCGGTTCCTCACCGTCGACCTCACCATCGCGCTGACCGGCATCCTGCTCACGCCGTTCGCCGACGCGCACGAGCGGGTCATGAACGGCGGCCCGACCCTGCCGTCGATATGGACCGCCGGCTCCGTCCTCGCCTTCGCCATCAAGGGCGGCTGGCGCTGGGCGGCCGTCGCCTCCACCCTCGTCGCCGTCGCCAACCTGGTCGAACGCGGCAGCCCCGCCCGCGACACCGTCCACAACGTCGTCCTCGTCTGGGTCGCCTCCATCGCCATCGGCTACGTCGTCGAGGTCGCCCGCGCCTCCGAGCGCACCCTCGCCCGCGCCCTCGAGATCGAGGCGGCGACCAGGGAACGGGAGCGGCTCGCCCGGGACATCCACGACAGTGTGCTCCAGGTGCTGGCGATGGTGCAGCGGCGCGGCGCCGTCATCGGCGGCGAGGCGGCCGAGCTGGGCCGGATGGCCGGAGAGCAGGAGGTGGCCCTGCGCACCCTGGTCTCCGGCGGCCTGGTGCCCGTCTCCCGCCTCTCGGAGGACACCGCCGAGGGCGCGGTCGTACGGGCGATGGACGAACCGGAGCGGGACGATCCGGACACTCCCGTCGACCTGCGCGCTCTGCTCGCCCCGTACGCCGGCCCCCTCGTCAACCTCGCCGAGCCGGGAGCGCCGGTCTCGCTGGCCCCCCTCGCGGCCCGGGAACTCGCCGCCGCCGTGGGCGCCGCCCTGGACAACGTCCGCAAGCACGTCGGTGAGCACGCGCGCGCGTGGATCCTGGTCGAGGACGAACCGGACGAGGTGATCGTCACCGTCCGCGACGAGGGGCCCGGCATCCCCGAGGGGCGGCTCGCCGAGGCGGAGGGCGAGGGACGCCTCGGCGTGGCCCTGTCGATCCGGGGCCGGCTGCGCGAGCTGGGCGGCACGGCCGAACTGATCTCGGTGCCCGGCCAGGGCACGGAGGTCGAACTGAAGGCACCGAAGAAGACGACCAGCAGTACCACCGCACGGGGGAAGGCAGCGGAGCGATGACCGAACGACAGGAACCGATCAGGGTCATGGTGGTCGACGACCACCCGATGTGGCGCGACGCCGTCGCCCGGGATCTCGCCGAGTCCGGTTTCGACGTGGTCGCCACCGCCGGCGACGGCGACCAGGCGGTGCGCCGCGCCCGGGCCGTCGCGCCCGGCGTCCTTGTCCTCGACCTCAACCTGCCCGGCAAGCCCGGCGTCCAGGTCTGCAAGGAGGTCGTCGGCGCCGACCCGAAGCTGCGCGTCCTCGTCCTCTCCGCGAGCGGGGAGCACGCCGACGTGCTGGAGGCGGTGAAGTCCGGCGCGACCGGATACCTGCTGAAGTCGGCCTCCACCGAGGAGCTGCAGGACGCGGTGCGCCGCACGGCCGCCGGTGACCCGGTCTTCACCCCGGGGCTGGCCGGACTGGTCCTCGGCGAGTACCGCCGCCTCGCCTCCGAACCGGCCCCCGCCGCGGAGACCGGTGAGCCCGGGGCGCCCCGGCTCACCGACCGCGAGACCGAGGTGCTGCGCCTGGTCGCCAAGGGACTCAGCTACAAGCAGATCGCCGAACGCCTCGTCATCTCCCACCGCACCGTGCAGAACCACGTCCAGAACACCCTGGGCAAGCTCCAGTTGCACAACCGCGTGGAACTCGTGCGGTACGCGATAGAGCGCGGCCTCGACGACGAGTGAGCAACGCGCGACACCGCCCCCCTTCGTGTGTGAGCTTCCAGGCTCCTGTGAGGGGGCGATGCCGCGCGCCGGAGCCGTCGCCGTCGCCGAGACCACGGCCCGGCCGAAGACGGCCGATCCGAGGCTGTACGGCGAGGTCGGGGTCCTCTTCGGCTGACCGGCGGCCTGCGTCCCGACGCCGTATATTCGGCCCGGGGGCCGGCAGCCCGGCGGCAGCCGAGTCCAGCAGAAACGGGAGCGGTCATGGAGATCCTGGTCTTCGGCGTCCAGGCCGACGAGAAGCCCCTGATCGAGCAGGCCTTCCAGGGCCACGACGAGGTCCGCTGCCTCGACGTCTTCCTCAACGAGGACACCGCCCCCATCGCGGTCGGCCACGAGATCGTCTCCACCTCCGTCAACGCCGACCTCGGCGCCGGCGTCCTGGAGATCCTCGCGGCCGGCGGCACCCGGATGGTGGCCCAGCGCTCCACCGGTTTCAACAACATCGACCTCGGCACGGCCGAGCGGCTCGGTCTGACCGTGGCCCGGGTCTCGTACTACTCGCCCCACTCGGTCGCCGAGTTCGCCTGGACCCTGGCCATGGCCGTCAACCGCCGGATCGTGCGCGCCGCCACCCGCACCCGCGACTTCGACTTCCGCCTGCACGGCCTGATGGGCCGGGACATGCACGGCCGCACCGCCGGTGTCATCGGCACCGGCAAGATCGGCGAGTCCTTCGCCCGGATCGCCCACGGCTTCGGCATGCGGCTGCTCGGCTGGGACGTCGCCGAGAACCCCGCCTGCATGGAACTCGGCATGTCCTACGTCCCGAAGGACGAGCTGCTCGCCCGGTCCGACCTGATCACCCTGCACGTCCCGCTGATGCCCGAGACCCGGCACCTCATCGACGCGGCCGCCCTCGGGTCGATGCGGGACGACGCCATCCTGGTCAACTCCAGCCGCGGCGGCCTGATCGACACCACCGCGCTCGTCGGTGAACTGCGCGCGGGGCGCTTCACCGGCGTCGGCCTTGACGTGTACGAGGCGGAGGCGGGCCTGTTCTACCTCGACAAGTCCCTGGAGGCCATCGCCGACGACACCCTGGCCCGCCTCGTCACCTTCCCGAACGTCCTGGTGACCTCGCACCAGGCGTACTACACCGAGGACGCCGTCGGCCAGATCGTCGACACCACGGTGAAGAACGTCCTCGACTACCTGGCCGGCCGCCGTTCGGAGAACGTGCTGGTGCCGCGGAACTGACGGACCTGTCCCCGCGAGTGCGGGGAGCGAGCACCGCGTGGGCCCGGCTCGGCGGGTGTGCAAGGGCCATCCCCGCGCAACCGGGGAGCAATCCGTCATGACCACGACGACGCCCCGGGAACGTCACGGCTGTCGAATCGGTGACTCGGCCATCAGCGCCGTGATGATTGCCTGACCGTTCAGTGTCAACACGGACTCGGGATGGAACTGCAGCGACGCGAACCCCGCGCCCCGCAGCGCGTGCACCTCGCCCCCCGCCGTCCGGCTCACCTCCACGTCGTGCGCGGCCAGCTCCGCGGCCGTCCCGTCGTCGCAGCGGGCGGTGAAGCTGTTGTAGAAGCCGACGGTCTCGCGCCGCCCGAACAGGTCGATCTCCGCCTGCGCCCCCTGGTACGGCACCTCCTTGCGGACGATGTCCAGCCCCAGCTCCGCCGCGATCAGCTCGTGCCCGAGGCAGACACCGAGGACGCCGTGCCGGTTGTCCCGGAGCACCTCGGCGGTCAGTGCGCGCAGGAAGGCCATCTTGGGATCGGCGGGGTCGGAGGGATCACCGGGGCCGGGCCCCAGCACCACCGGGCCCTCGTGTCCGAGCACCGCCTCCCGAAGCCCCGGCTCGCTGTACCGGCGCACGCTCACGGTGAGCCCCGACGAGCGCAGCACGTGCGCGAGCATCGCCGTGAAGGTGTCCTCGGCGTCCACGACCAGGGCGTGGCCCTCCAGCGCCTGGGACGGCTCCTGCATCCGCAGCCAGAACGGCGCCAGCGAGGAGCGCCGTCCGTCCAGCGCCGCCCGCACGCGCGGGTCGTCGGCCAGCTTCGGCCGCCCGGCCTCCGCGCGCGGCCGGGACGGACGTACGCCCAGCGCCGACAGGACCCCGGCCGCCTTGGCGTGGGTCTCCGCGACCTCGCCGGCCGGGTCCGAGCCCCGTACCAGCGTGGCGCCGACCGGCACCCGCAGCCGTCCGGCGGCGTCGATGTCGGCGGTGCGGATGAGGATGGGGGAGTCGAGGGTCTGGGCACCGCCGGAATCCCTGCCGAGCAGGGCCAGCGCGCCCGCGTAGTAGCCGCGCCCTCCGACCTCGTGCCGCTCGATGACCCGGCAGGCGTTCTGCACCGGCGAGCCGGTGACCGTCGCCGCGAACATGGTCTCCTTCAGCACCTCCCGCACGTCCAGCGAGGAACGGCCGCGCAGCTCGTACTCGGTGTGTGCGAGGTGCGCCATCTCCTTCAGCCGCGGCCCCACGACCACGCCGCCCCTGTCGCCGACGGTGCACATCATCTTGAGCTCCTCGTCGACCACCATCGACAGCTCCTCGATCTCCTTGCCGTCGGCGAGGAAGCCGAGCAGGTGCTCGGGGGACGGTCCCTCTGCGGGATAGCGGTACGTCCCGCTGATCGGGTTCATGACGACCGTGCCGCCGGACATCCGCACATGCACCTCGGGGCTCGCCCCGACCAGCGTGCGATCCCCCGTGTGCACCACGAACGTCCAGTACGCGCCCCGCTCGCCCGCCAGCAGCCGCCGGAACAGCGCCAGCGCGTCGGCCCGCCCGAACCCGGGGATCAGACCCCCGTACGTCCGCCGGATCACGAAGTTGGCGCCCTCGCCGCCGCCGATCTCCTCGTCCAGCACCCGCCCGACGATCCGCGCGTACTCCTCGTCGTCCACGTCGAAGCCGCCGTCCTCGACGTGGACGTCGTGCGCCGGGAGCCGGTCGAGGGCCTCGGCGAGCGGGATGTCGTGCCGCTCCTCGGGGGTCAGCACCAGCAGTGGCGTGCCGTCGTCACGGACGTCGAAGCCGCGCTCGCGGATCTGCCGGAAGGGGACGAGCGCCAGCCCCTCGTCGGGCAGGCCGGCGAGTCTGTCGTGCTCCGTGACCGGGCCGAGCAACAGTTCCACGGTGTCGTGGTCATGGCCCGGGGTGCGGCGCCGGAGCAGGGCGAACGGGCGGGAGTCGTCCAGGAGGCGGTCGATCGGTGTCATGGTCCGTGTCCCTCTCGGTCTCTCTCGTCGAGACTCTCGGTGGGAGGAACGGCCCCGGTCGCGAAAACACCGAAGGCCGCCCCTCGGGCGGCCTTCGCGAAGTCTTGCGTACGCGCAGTCAGTGGGCCGCCGGAAGAGCGGTCCACCACCAGTTCTGGATCGAGTGCGCGAACATACGGCGCAGCGTACCCCACCGCCGTCCGTCCACAGGGCGTTGTGCGCGTCTCATTCCCTGGGCACGGGGCGGGGACCCCGGTCCGACCCCGTAATGTTGGGGCCGTGACCGTGAACGCTAAGACCAGCGCGAGCGCTGGCAACACCTGGCGAGACCTGCCCGCGGCGCAGCAGCCCGAGTACCCCGACACCGAGGCTCTGCGCGCAGTGATCGCGGACCTCGAGTCGTATCCGCCGCTCGTCTTCGCGGGCGAGTGCGACCAGCTGCGCGCCCGGATGGCGGCCGTCGCCAAGGGAGAGGCGTTCCTCCTTCAGGGAGGCGACTGCGCCGAGGCCTTCGACGCCGTGTCCGCGGACCACATCCGCAACAAGCTCAAGACGCTGCTCCAGATGGGCGCCGTGCTCACGTACGCCGCGTCCGTGCCCGTGGTGAAGGTGGGGCGGATCGCCGGCCAGTACTCCAAGCCGCGCTCCAAGTCGACCGAGACCCGCGACGGCCTGACGCTGCCGACCTACCGCGGCGACTCCGTCAACGGGTTCGAATTCACCGAAGAGGCCCGGATCCCGGACCCCGAGCGGCTCAAGCGCATGTACCACGCGTCGGCGTCCACGCTGAACCTGGTGCGTGCCTTCACCACCGGCGGCTACGCCGACCTGCGCCAGGTGCACGCCTGGAACCAGGACTTCGTGAAGTCGTCGCCGTCCGGCCAGCGCTACGAGCAGCTCGCCCGGGAGATCGACAACGCGCTGAACTTCATGCGGGCCTGTGGGACGGACCCGGCCGAGTTCCAGACGGTCGAGTTCTTCTCCTCGCACGAGGCGCTGCTGCTCGACTACGAGTCGGCCCTCACCCGCGTCGACTCGCGCACCGGGCAGCTGTACGACGTCTCCGGGCACATGGTGTGGATCGGTGAGCGCACCCGGCAGCTGGACCACGCGCACATCGAGTTCGCCTCCCGGATCCGCAACCCGATCGGCATCAAGCTCGGCCCGACCACCACGGCCGAGGAGGCGCTGCAGTACATCGAGCGCCTCGACCCGGAGCGTGAGCCGGGCCGGCTGACCTTCATCGTCCGGATGGGCGCGGACAAGATCCGCGACAGGCTCCCGGAGTTGGTGGAGAAGGTCACCGCGTCCGGTGCGGCCGTCGCCTGGATCACCGACCCGATGCACGGCAACACCTACGAGGCGGCCTCCGGCCACAAGACGCGGCGCTTCGACGACGTGCTCGACGAGGTCAAGGGCTTCTTCGAGGTCCACAAGTCGCTCGGCACCCACCCGGGCGGCATCCACGTGGAGCTGACCGGTGACGACGTCACCGAGTGCGTGGGCGGCGGCGACGAGATCTTCGTCGACGACCTGCACCAGCGCTACGAGACGGCCTGCGATCCGCGGCTGAACCGCAGCCAGTCGCTCGACCTGGCGTTCCTGGTGGCGGAGATGTACCGGGACCAGTGAAGACCCGCCCGTCGGACGAGGTCGGGCGGGCGGCGGGGACACGGAATTGGGGCGCGGGTCACATACGATCCGCGCCCCCTTCTCTTTTGCCGTCCCTGCGTCATGGGTAAGGTTAGGTTTGCCTCACCGAACAGTCGGAGTCTCCGGTCGTCGGTACGGCACGACCCTGTACTCCGTCCGGGAGGTGAACCACGTGTTCGTCTGCAGCTGCTTCGGTGTCACCGAGGAACAGGTGAAGAGTCACGCGGACGCCGGTGCCTGCACTCCCCGGCAGATCGCCTCCGCCTGCAAGGCAGGCACCGACTGCGGCGGCTGCGTACGCCGCATCCAGGCGCTGCTCGGCCGTGGCGCCTGCCCCCGCCGGCAGCCGGCCGACCAGAGGGAACCGGTCCTCGCGAAGCTCCCGGAAGCGGCCTGACCCGAGCGGCGACGGCCGGGCCGGAGCGGAAGCTGCCCCCAGCCGGAGCGGACGCGGTCCGGCTGGTGCGGAAGCTGCCCGGCTAGAGCGAGCCGGGACCCGACGGGTCCGGCTGGGACTGCTCGATGACCGTCGACAGGTAGAGCGACTCGCCGAGCTTCTCGATCAGTTCGAGCTGGGTATCCAGGTAGTCGATGTGGTGCTCCTCGTCGGCGAGGATCGCCTCGAAGACGTTGGCCGACGTGATGTCGTTCTTGGCCCGCATCACCTCGACCCCCCGGCGCAGCCGGTCGATCGCCTCGACCTCGATCTCCCGGTCCGCCTGGAACATCTCGGTCACGCTCTGGCCGACCCGCACGTGGAAGAGCCGCTGGTAGTTCGGCAGGCCGTCCAGGAGCAGGATGCGGTCGGTCAGCACCTCGGCGTGGCGCATCTCGTCGAAGGACTCCGCGCGCGTGTACTTCGCGAGCTTGGTCCAGCCCTTGTGGTCCTGCAGTTTCGCGTGCAGGAAGTACTGGTTGATCGCCGTGAGCTCGGCGGTCAGCTGCTCATTGAGGAACTCGATGACCTCGGGGTCGCCCTGCATCGCTTGACGCTCCTTCGAACGGGAACTGGCGTGTTGCGCCGCATGATTGCACCGGCTCCGAAGATCGTCCAG
>NZ_BAABCQ010000175.1:0-15948 GCF_039539045.1 Streptomyces marokkonensis | reverse complement strand
AATTCACGTAAGCAACTCCTTGGCTCACAGAACGACATGGCTACGATCCGACTTGGAAACACCGCGGTTGAACGACAGTTCAAGTGCGGCCCGACCCTTACACGAGACCTGAAGCGCCGCTCCCGTTACCTTGTACGCCGAGGTCGGCCTGTTTCCCATGTGATGCGAACGGGCGCGAGACAACCGGTCGCCGGCCTCCTGACCGGCCTCGTTCCGAATTGGCACGAGCGGCAATTCACGGTCCATCGTGCCCGGCAGCGGCGCGTGGGCCGGCCGCACCAGCAGCTGTTTGCTCGGAGAACGCGTCCGAACCCCAAGGAGAGAAAGTGAAAGCTCTGGTGTTGTCAGGCGGGCCGGCGGCCCCGATCGCCGGCGGGAGCGCCCATGGCATCGGCAGCCCCACATGGATCGAGGTAGTCACCTCATGAAACTCCTGGTCACAGGCGGTGCCGGTTTCATCGGCTCGCATTACGTACGCGCCCTGCTCGCCGGCGAGTACCCCGGTTACGAGCAGGCCCATGTCACCGTGCTCGATTCCCTGACCTATGCCGGGCGCCGGGAGAATCTGCCGGCCGGTCACCCGCGGCTGGATTTCGTTCAGGGCGATATCTGCGACCTTCCCCTGCTCCTCGACGTGCTGCCCGGCCACGACGCTGTCGTGCATTTCGCCGCGGAATCGCACGTGGACCGGTCCGTGCGCTCTGCCGCGGAGTTCGTGCGAACCAATGTGACGGGCACCCAGAGTCTCCTGGAGGCATCCCTGCGCCGCGGCATCCCGCGGTTCGTCCACGTCTCGACCGACGAGGTGTACGGCTCGACCGACGACGGCTCGTGGACTGAGGAAGCCTCGCTGCAGCCCAACTCGCCCTATGCGGCGTCGAAGGCGAGTTCCGACCTGATCGCGCGCGCCTACTGGCGCACCCACGGGCTGGACGTGTCCGTCACCCGCTGCTCCAACAACTACGGCCCTTACCAGTTCCCCGAGAAGCTGATCCCGCTGTTCGTGACGAACCTGATGGAGGGCAGGACCGTTCCGCTCTACGGCGACGGGCACAACGTGCGCGAGTGGCTGCACGTGGAGGACCACTGCCGCGCCGTGCAGGCCGTTCTCACCTCGGGCGGGGCGGGCGAGGTCTACAACGTCGGAGGCGGAACCGGGCACACCAACCTGGAACTCACCGAGCGTCTGCTGGCGTTGTGCGGCGCGGACCGTTCGATGATCAGGTTCGTGACCGACCGCAAGGGCCACGACCTGCGGTACGCGCTCGACGACAGCAAGATCCGCGAGCAGCTGGGGTACGCCCCCCGCGTCTCCTTCGACCAGGGACTGGCCGCGACGGTCGCCTGGTACCGGGACAACCCCGGGTGGTGGAAGACGGTGGACGGCGGCCGCGTCCCCGCCGGGGCGGCCGGCTCCACCGACGGTGGTGGCCTCGCATGAGCGAACGCAAGGCCCTGGTGCTCGACGAGGTCCGCAAGTACCACGCGGACCAACAGGCCGACACCGGCTTCATCCCCGGCGTCACCGAGATCTGGCCGTCCGGAGCGGTGATCGACGCCGACGACCGGGTGGCCCTGGTGGAGGCCGCGCTGGACCTGCGGATCGCGGTGGGCCAGCGTTCGCGGACGTTCGAGTCCCGCTTCGCCAAGCTGCTCGGCCGGCGCAAGGCCCACCTCACCAACTCCGGTTCCTCCGCGAACCTGCTGGCCCTGACCGCCCTGACCTCGCACGTGCGCGGCGACCGCGCCCTGCAGCCCGGCGACGAAGTGATCACGGTCGCGGCGGGTTTCCCGACCACGGTGAACCCGATCGTGCAGAACGGTCTCGTTCCCGTCTTCGTGGACGTCGAGCTACCGATCTACAACACCACCGCGGAGCGGGTCGCGGCGGCGATCGGCCCGAAGACCCGGGCGATCATGATCGCCCACGCGCTGGGCAATCCCTTCGAGGCCGGGGAGATCGCCGCCCTGGCCGAGGAGCACGGCCTGGCCTTCGTCGAGGACAACTGCGACGCGGTGGGCGCCACCTACGACGGGCGTCTGACGGGCACGTTCGGCGATCTGGCGACGGTGAGCTTCTACCCGGCCCACCATCTGACGATGGGCGAGGGCGGCATCGTCGTGACCTCGGACCTGAAGCTGGCGCGGGCCGTGGAGTCGCTGCGCGACTGGGGCCGGGACTGCTGGTGCGAGCCGGGCGAGAACAACACCTGCCTGAAGCGGTTCGCCCATCAGATGGGCGATCTGCCGCACGGCTACGACCACAAGTACACGTTCTCGCACATCGGTTACAACCTGAAGACGACCGATCTGCAGGCCGGCCTCGGGCTCTCCCAGCTGGACAAGCTGGACAGCTTCGTGGCGGCGCGCAGGCACAACTGGCGGCGGCTGCGCGAGGGGCTGGAGGACGTGCCGTTCCTGCGGCTGCCCGAGCCGACGCCGCGCAGCGAGCCGAGCTGGTTCGGATTCATCATCACCGTCGATCCGAAGGCGCCGTTCGGCAGAGCGGCCCTGGTGAACTTCCTGGAGGGCCGCAAGATCGGCACCCGCCAGCTGTTCGCGGGCAATCTGACCCGCCAGCCGGCATGGGTGGGTCGCCCCCACCGCGTGGTCGGCGACCTCGCCAACAGCGACCTGATCACCGAGCAGACCTTCTGGGTCGGGGTCTACCCCGGCCTGACCGACGAGATGATCGATTACGTCATCGCGTCGATCAGAGAGTTCACGAGGAGCTGGCGATGACGCTGACCCTGCACCCGCGCCACGACACCACGCTGGCCGGCCGGCTGTCCCGGTCCGCCACCGAGCGGACCGCGGGCGCGGGCCCGCGCACCGCCGAGGTGGCCGACTGGCTGGCCGAGCGCCGCGCCGCCCACCGCTTCGCCGTCACCCGGATTCCCTTCGCCGACCTGGAGGGCTGGGCCTTCCAGCCGGACACCGGGAACCTCGCCCACCACAGCTCACGCTTCTTCACCGTCGAAGGGCTGCGCGCGGAGATCGGTGGGGAGCCGCCCACCCGCTGGGTGCAGCCCATCATCAGGCAGCCGGAGGTGGGCATCCTCGGCATCCTGGCCAAGGAGTTCGACGGTGTCCTGCACTTCCTCATGCAGGCGAAGATGGAGCCGGGCAACCCCAATTTGCTGCAGCTCTCCCCCACCGTGCAGGCGACCCGCTCGAACTACACCAACGTGCACCGCGGGGCGGCGGTGAAGTACCTCGACTACTTCACCCGCCCCGGCCCGGGCCGACGGGTGGTGGCCGACGTGCTGCAGTCCGAGCACGGCTCCTGGTTCTTTCACAAGTCCAACCGGAACATGATCGTCGAAACCGACGAAGAGGTGCCGTCCGAACCGGACTTCACCTGGCTGACGCTCGGCCAGATCGGTGCGCTGCTGCACGTCGACGATCTGGTCAACATGGACGCCCGCACGGTCCTGTCCTGCGCGCCCGTCGCCTTCCCCGAGACGTCGGCGCGGCTCTCGGACTCCATGCTGATGTCCTGGTTCACCGGCGAGCGGTCGCGGCACGAGACACGGATGTCGTGCGTGCCGCTGAACTACGTGACCGGCTGGGAGCGCGACGAGTGGTCGATCCACCGGCCGGACGGCCGCTACTTCAAGGTCGTCTCCGTCGGCGTCGAGGCCGGCAGCCGCGAGGTGAGCAGTTGGACCCAGCCGCTCTTCGAACCGGCCGGGCAGGGCGTGGTCGCCTTCATCACCCAGCGGTTCGGCGGGGTACCGCACCTCCTGGTGAACGCCCGGGTGGAAGGCGGCTTCCTCGACACCGTGGAACTCAGCGCGACCGTTCAGTGCATTCCGGACAACTACCGGCAGCCCGGCGCCGCCGGCCGCCCGCCGTTCCTGGACCTGGTCCTGGACACGGCGCCCGAGCGCGTACGGTACGAGGCGGTCCATTCGGAGGAGGGCGGCAGGTTCCTCAACGCGGAGTCGCGCTATCTGATCGTGGAGCCTGCCACGCCCATCGAGGGCGCACTCCCTGCGGGCTACTGCTGGCTGACGCCAGGTCAGCTGGCCTCGCTCACCCGGCACGGGCACTACGTCAACGTGCAGGCACGCACGCTGCTCTCCTGCCTGACCACCGGCGCGGTGACCTGGTGACAGAGCGGCCCCCGAGATCCACCGCAGTCCCGTCCGAGTCATTCGAGTCAACAGATCACACCGGAGGTAGACCCATGCCCGCATTCCCGCCCCCGCCCGTCGTCCGAGCCGTGGAGAGGAGCCGGGCGGACCTGCAACGCGCCGCCCGGGACCTGGCACCGGCACCGTTCGCGCTGCTGGAGGTGGTGATGGCGTCCATGGTGACCCAGTGCGTCCACGTCGCTGCCAAGCTGGGGATCGCGGACGTGCTGGCCGACGGGCCGCGGCAGCCCGCGCAGGTCGCCCAGCAGGTGGGCGCGGACGAGGACGCGGTGGCCCGGCTGCTGCGCCTGCTCGCCACGCACCAGATATTCGAGCAGCAGCCGGACGGCGCGTACGCGCTCACGCCGATGGCGGACGCGCTGCGCGCCGACCACCCGATGTCCATGCGCGACACCGCCCTGCTGATGGGGCACCCCACCCACTGGGAGGACTGGGGCCACTTCCTGGACGCCGTCGTCACCGGGGAACCCAGCCTGCCGAAGCTGCGCGGCATGGGGGCCTTCGAGTACCTCATGCAGAACCCCGAGTACGGCGAGGTGTTCATGAAGGGGATGGGCGCCATCTCGGAAACCGAGACCGCGCCGATTCTCGCGGCCTACGACTTCTCGGTCTTCGACACCGTGGTGGACTTCTGCGGAGGCCGCGGCGGACTCATCGCCGGAATCCTGCAGCAGGCGCCGAACGTGTCGGGCATCCTGTCCGACCCCCGGGTCGACGGCAACGGGGCAGCCGCTTTCCTGGCCGAGCAGGGTGTGGACGGGCGCTGCCGCACCGCCGGCGGGGACCTGTTCGACCCGGTGGTCGAAGGCGGTGACGCCTACGTCCTGAAGCACATCGTGCACGACTGGCCCGAGGAGCAGGCGCTGCAGATCCTGCGCAACGTGCGGGCCGCCATCAAGCCGGGCGGCAAGCTCCTGCTGATCGAGATGGTGCCGCCGGAGAAGGGCAACGACCCGCACTCCGGCAAGCTGGTCGACCTGTGGCTGCTGCTGCTGGTAGGCGGCAAGGAGCGCACCGCCTCGCAGTACGCCGACCTGGTCGCCCGGGCCGGCTTCAAGCTGGAGCGGGTGGTGGAGACTGCCGCGCCCGTGTCCATCGTGGAGGCCGTCGCGGTCTGATCCCGCCGGCACACTGGCGTGGCCCCGGAGCAGTGAATGCTCCGGGGCCACGTCATGTGTGCCGGCGGGATCAGGCGGCCGGCCGCCTGTCCGCCGCCGACGGGTCGGCCGGGCCGAGCCACCGCTCGAGCGCGGTCCGCAGCTCCTTCAGGTCTCCGTCGGCGGGACTGCCCGCCCAGGCGACGTAGCCGTCGGGGCGCACCAGCACCGCGGTGGCGCCGGCCAGAATGCCGTCGGCATCCGCCGGCGGTGCCGTCACCGTCGCCACGGACACCCGCCCGTGCCACGCGCGCGCCTCGCGGCGGACGTCCGCGTCGTCGGCCAGGTCCAGCAGCACGCCGTGGCCGCAGTGGAGCAGCTGGGCGACACTGACCGTGCCCTGGCCGGAGGTGAACTGCCGGGGCGGCATGCGACGGCCGGTGAGCGGGTGGGTGTCGTCCTCGCCGGGGTCGTAGCGGATGTCGACGTGGCTGACCATGCCGGCCAGGTGGCGCTTGACGTCGTCGTGCCGGATCAGTTCGCCGAGGAGCTCGCGCAGCGGAGCGGACTCGGCGCCACCGAGGTAGACCGTGCCCTGGGCCCGCGTGTTCATCAGCAGACGGCGGCCGGCCGCGTGCCGCTCCTCGTGGTAACTGTCCAGCAGCTCCGGCCCGTGGTCGCCCCGGATGACCGCGGCGAGTTTCCAGCCGAGGTTGAACGCGTCCTGGACGCCCGTGCTCAGTCCCTGGCCGCCTGCGGGCAGGTGGATGTGGGCCGCGTCGCCGGCCAGGAAGACGCGGCCGCGCCGGTACTGCGAGGCCTGGCGGGTGGCGTCGGTGAAGGAGCTCACCCAGTCCGCGGTGCCGCCCGAGATGTCCTCGCCGGTGATGTGCTGCCAGGCCCGCGCCACCTCGTCGAAGGTCACGGTGCGTTCCCGCTCGTGGGCCGGGGTGCCGTCGGGGCAGACGATGATCCGGGTGACGCCCTCGCTCAACGGAGCGGACATGACCATGCCGTTGGCCGTGCGCTCGCCCAGCGGCCGGTGGCGCAGTTCCACGCCGCTGACGTCGGCCAGGTACATGCCGCGCGTCGCGTCGTGTCCGGGGAACGCGAACCCTGCCGCCGTCCGCACCCGGCTGGATCCTCCGTCGCAGCCCACCAGCCAGTGCGCGCGCAGGTGTCGCTGCGCGCCCTGCGGATCGCGGACGGTCAGGTGCACGCCGTCGCCGTGGAGGGAGTCGTCCTCGAGGGTGACGAACTCCCACCCGCGCCGGATGTCGGCTCCCATCTCGCCCGCCCAGGCCTCCAGCACCCGCTCGGTGACGCTCTGGGGTATCCCCCGCGCGCCGAAGTGCGCGTCGGGCAGGACGGTGTAGTCGAACACGGTCCCGCCGAAGTGGCCCATGGGGCTGGTCTCGACGGTCTCGCCCTGCCCGAAGCGGGGCAGCAGTCCGCGCGCGTCGAACACCTCCATGGCGCGCGCCGTGAAGCCGAGGCCGCGGGACTGGCCGGTGGGTTCGGTGAGTCGTTCCACTACGACGACGTCGGCTCCGCCCAGGCGCAGTTCGCCGGCGAGCATCAGCCCGGTCGGTCCTGCGCCGATGACGATGACGTCGGCGTCGACCACTGTCGCTGCCATGATGTGATTCCCCTCCTGGTGATGGACGAGCAGGGTGGTGGGGTGGGCGTGTTGCGCACTAGAGCCTGTCGGTGGGCGGCCCGAACCAGCGGGTCAGTGCCTCGGTCAGTGAAAACTCCGTCCCGCTCGTCCAGGCCACATGGCCGTCGGGGCGGACCAGCACGGCCTCGGCCGGGACGTCCAGGACGCTGCCGGGCTCGGCTCGGGCGCTCACGGCCGTGACGTGGTCCCGCCAGCCGGTGAGTTCCGTGACGGCGCCGCAGCCGGTGCCGAGGTTCAGCAGCAGTCCGCCGCCCCGGCGCAGCAGGGCCGCGGTGGTGACGGAGTCCTGTGCGACCCGCAGCGTCGAGGGGGGCAGCCGGGCCCCCAGCAGCGGGTCTTTCCCCCCGCCGGTGGCGTAGCGGATGTCCAGTCCGCTGATCAGGCCTGCCAGACGAGCTCGTACCTCCTCGTGGCCGATCATCTCGGCCAGCACCGCCCGCAGCGGCTCCACCTCGGGGCCACCGAGCAGCAGGAGTGCCTGGGCGCGGATGTTGGACAGCACGGCGGCGCCCACCGGGTGCCGCTCGTCGTGGTAGCTGTCCAGGAGTTCGGGGCCGTGGTCGCCCCGGATCACCGCGGCGAGCTTCCACCCGAGGTTGAAGGCGTCCTGGAGTCCGAGGTTGAGGGCCTGGCCGCCGATGGGCATCTGCCGGTGTGCGGCGTCCCCGGCGAACAGGACCCGGCCGTGCCGGTAGCGGGTCAGCTGCCGGGCGGCGTCGCCGAAGCCGTTCGTCCACAGCGGGGTGCCGGCCGAGATGTCCTCGCCGGTCACCTGCTTCCAGGCCCTCGAGATCTCCTCGAAGGTGGGCTCGTCGTCGCGGTCTCGGACCCGGGCCGCGAAGGAATGGACCATCACGCGCGTGACGCCGTCCGCGCGGCGCGCCGCGATGGCCAGTCCGGTCTCCAGCCGCTCGAAGCGCCGGTCGCGTACCTCGATGCCGGCCACATCGGCCCGCAGCAGTTCACGGACGGCGTCCTGGCCGGGGAAGTCGGCCCGTAGCAGGTGCCGGACGGTACTGTCCTCGCCGTCGCAGGCCACGACGTAGGAGGCGGGGATCTCGGCGTGGCCGGCCCGGCCGACCGTCCGGACCCGTGCCTGGCCGGGTTCCTGGACGAGTTCGACGACCTCGACACCCCGGCGGATGTCGGCGCCGAGGGCGAGCGCCCACTGCTGCAGCACCGACTCGGTGGACGTCTGCGGCACCTTCCACTGTCCCGGGTGGGAACTGGGCAGGGTCAGGTCCATCGGTATGCCGCCGAAGTGGCCGCGCGGCTCGGCCGGCGGCGATCCGAACCGCGGGAGCAGTCCACGGCTGTCGAAGATCTCCATGGTGCGCGCGTGCAGGGTCGAGGCCCGCGAGGCCGTGCTGGGGACGTCACGCCGCTCCAGCACGACCACCCCGACGCCCGCCCGGGCCAGCTCACCGGCCAGCATCAGCCCGACGGGGCCCGCCCCGACGACCACGACATCGGTGGGCGCAGCTACCTCGGTCACGGTCAGGCCTTCTGCTCGGCGAAGGCCTTGGCGTGTCCGAGCGTCGCCCTGCTGTTGGTCGACAGCGCCTCGCGCACGTAGGCCCGGGCCTGGGCGACGGTGGCCTGCTCACCCAGCACGCGGGCGATGTTGGCGGTGTTGAGGGTCACCGTGTGCTGTGACGAGGCAGCGGTGCCCTGCGTGTTCTCCTCGAAGGTCCACTGGCCGGTGTGCAGCGTCAGCAGCGCCGGCAGGGTGACCTGCTTGTAGACGATCTTGTGGTCGGGGAGGACGACCCGGTAGGAGGCGGTGGTGTGGACGGAGCCGTCCTTGGCCCGGGTGTCCATCTCGAGGTGCTGCAGGCCGGGCGTGTCCTCGGTCAGTCGCGCGACGGCCACGTGGGGCAGCCGCTCGGACCAGAACTGGGCCTCGTTGACGAAGTCGAAGGCGTCCTTGGCCCTGCCGTCGATCTGCACCGTGTCGGTGAAGGAGAACGTCAGTTCGTCGGTGTCGGCGGCGTGTGCCGCCTCGACGTTGGTCTTGAGCGCGGCCAGTTCGGAGGTGCTGTTCTTGTCGACGGCCCGCTCGATCCACAGGAGATCGTGCGGATCGTCGTCCACGGCCGTGTAGTCGTGCAGCAGCCGCACCCGGGCCCGGCCCGCGGTCAGCGGTTCGATGATCCAGGTACCTCCCATGGTCGCCACCGGCGGCGCGGAGACTTCCTGGCGGAAGGTGATTCGCAGTGCCCGCGGGTCCAGGGTGCGCCGCGACGTCCAGGTCTTGGCCGTGCCGTTCGCGGTGGCCCAAATACGGATGCGTTCCTGATCGTCGCCGGTCGCTTCGCGTTCCACGTAGATGGTCGGGGGAAAGATCCGCGGCCAGTGGACCACGTCCGCGAGCATGCGGTAGATCGCGGTGGCCGGTGCGTCGATGGTGATCTCGTGCTCCACCTCACGCGTCGTCATGACCTGTGACTCCTCTGCCTGTCGTGATGAAGGGCCGTGTCCGGCCGTCTCGCCCACCGGCCGCGCCGGTGGGCGCGGGCCGGGGTCTCAGAAATTGCCCAGGCCGCCGCAGACGTTCAGGGCCTGGGAGGTGATCGAGGCGGCGGTGTCGGAGGCCAGGTAGCCCACGAGTCCGGCGACTTCCTCGGGAGTGGAGTACCGGCCCAGCGGGATCTTCGCCTGGAACTTCTGCAGGATGTCGTCCTCGGAGGCCTGCCAGGCCGCCGCGTACCCCTGCCGCACCCGCTGCGCCATCGGGGTCTCGACGTACCCGGGGCACACGGCGTTCACCGTGATGCCGGTCGGGGCCAGTTCGTTGCCGAGGGCCTTGGTGAAGCCGACCACGCCGTGCTTCGACGCGGAGTAGGGGGCGCCGAGGACCACGCCCTGCTTGCCCGCGGTGGAGGCGATGTTGATGATGCGGCCGCGGTCCTTCGTCCGCATCCCGCCGGTGGTCAGCGCCGCACGCGTGACCCGGAAGACACTGTTGAGATTGGTCTCGACGACGTCGAGCCACAGCTCGTCGTCCAGGTCGGCCGTGACGCCGCCGCCGGACCGCCCGGCGTTGTTGACGAGCACGTCGATGGTGCCGAAGCGCTGCACGGCGGCGGCGACGAACGCCTCGACGGAGGCGGTGTCCCGTACGTCGACGGCCGAACCGTCCACCTCCAGCCCCTCGTCGGTGAGGGTCTTGACCGTCAGTTCCACGTTCTCGGCGGTGCGTGCGCCGATGTAGACGCGGTGGTCGGCGGCCAGCAGGCGGGCTGTGGCCAGGCCGATACCGGAGGTGGCGCCGGTGACGATGGCCACCTTGGGCGCGGGGGTCTGCGTCATGTCAGTTCCCTTCAGGCCGCGTTGCTGGGGGCGAGCTGGTGGTTGACGACCTCGACGAAGGCCCGCGGAGTGTGGGCTTCGGTGAGGGCCGTCTCGTCCAGGGCGATGCCGTACCGGCGCTCGACGAGGCTGCCCGCCTCCAGGAGCGCGAGCGACTCGTAGCCCAGGGCCTCGAAGTCCGTGTCGAGGATGTCGCCGTCCAGGTCGACGTCCTCGGCCTCGCCCGCGGCCTGCCGCAGGATGCTCTTGAGGTCGTCCAGGGAGAACAGGTTGCCGGCCATGAGATCGGCCCTTCCTTTCGTCGTCGTCTGCGTGCGCGGCACCCTCAGGGGGCGGAGCGCACGATCATCGCGGAGTTGAATCCGCCGCTGCCGCGGGCCAGGACCAGGGCGGCGCGGACGGGCGTCCGCCTGGGCTGCCCGATGACCAGGTCCAAGGCGTAGTCCCGGCAGGGGTCGATGTTCATCGTCGGGGGGACGACGCTGTCGCGGATCGCGAGGAACGCCGCCGCCAGGTCCAGCGGAGCCGCCCCGGAGTACAGCCGTCCGGTCATCGTCTTGGGCACCGTCACCGGCACCCGGCGGTCACCGAACACGGCGTTGATCGCCTCGGCCTCGACGCGGTCGGCCACCGGATCGGCGGCGCCGTCGGCGAAGACCACGTCGATCGCGTCGGGCTTCATGCCGGCGTCGGCCAGGGCGAGGTCGATCGCCCTGCGCAGCGCCGGCGGACGGCCGCTGCCCGGACGGGGGTCCGTCGTGGCGCCGTATCCGGCGATCACGCCGTAGACGCGGGCCCCGCGCGCCCGTGCGGCGCCGGCCTCCTCGGTGATGAGGATCGCGCCGCCCTCGCCCGGTACGTAACCGCGCGCGTCGCGGTCGAACGGCAGGTAGGCGCGCGTCGGTTCGTCGCTGGTGGAGAGCTTCCCGGTGGACACCTGCGCCACCCACCCCCAGGGGCAGATCGACGCGTCCATCGCTCCCGTGACGACGAGGGGGGTGCCCTTGCGAATCTGGCGGCGTGCCTGCGCCACCGCGTCCAGCCCCCCCGCGCCTTCGCTGACCACCACCCCCGAGGGCCCCTTCATGCCGTTGCGGATGGAGATCTGACCGCTGTTGACGGCGTAGAACCAGGCGAAGGACTGGTAGGCCGAGACGTACTGGCTGCCCCGGCTCCACAGATTGCGCAGCTCCCCCTGGCCGAACTCGAATCCGCCCGCGGAGGAAGCGGTGATCACGCCCATGTCGAAGTCGGGTACGTCCTTCGGTGTCACGGCCGCATCCGCCAGCGCCCAGTCCGCGGCGACCAGCGACAGCCGCGTCACCCGGTCCGTCTGCGGCAGCAGCCGGCTGGACAGGTGCTGCTCGGCGTGGAAGCCGGGCACCTGACCGGCCAGCCGCGCCGGGTAGGGCGACGGGTCGAAGTGGGTGATGCGCGCGATGCCGGTCTTTCCGCCGCACGTCGCCGACCACCAGTCGTGGACGCCGAGCCCGTTCGCCGCGGCCACGCTGATGCCGGTGACCACCACCTGTCCGGTCACCGCAGGCTCCTCTCGGGGGAGGCCAGCACCATCGCGCTCTGGAACCCGCCGAAGCCGCTGCCCACCGTCAGCACCGCGTCGGTGCGCTGTGCACGTGCGGTCAGGGGCACGTAGTCCAGGTCGCACTCCGGGTCCCGGTGGTGCAGGTTGGCCGTCGGCGGCACCACGTCGTGCTCCATGGCCAGGGCGGACGCGGCGATCTCGATCGATCCGATGGCGCCCAGTGAGTGCCCCACCATGGACTTGATGGAGCTCATCGGGGTCCGGTAGGCGTGCTCCCCCAGGCTTCTTTTCACCGCGGCGGTCTCGTGGCGGTCGTTCTGCTTCGTGCCCGAGCCGTGCGCGTTGACGTAGTCGATCTCGTCGGGGTTCAGCCGCGCTTCGTCGAGTGCCACCCCGATGGCCTCGGCCATCTCCAGGCCGTCCGGGCGCAGCCCGGTCATGTGGTAGGCGTTGGAGCGGGTCGCGTACCCGGCGATCTCCGCGTAGATGTGTGCGCCGCGAGCGCGGGCCGCCTCCAGTTCCTCCAGCACGAAGAAGGCTGCGCCCTCTCCGAGCACGAAGCCGTTGCGGGTCGCGTCGAACGGCCGCGAGGCGTGCTCGGGATCGTCGTGCCGGGGCGTGGTGGCCTTGATGGCGTCGAAGCACGCCATCGTGATGGGGGAGATCGGGGCGTCGGACGATCCGGCCACCGCCACGTCCGCCGATCCCTCACGGATCAGCTCGACCGCGTAGCCGACCGAGTCGATGCCGGAGGTGCAGCCGGTGGACACCACGGTGCTGGGTCCTTCCGCGCCCACGGCCCACGCCACTTCCGCGGCGAACGAGCTCGGCACCATGTGGTTGTACAGGTGCGGCACGGCGTAGTGGTGGTCGACGATGTCCAGTCGGCCGCCGTCGCTCACCACCCGGTACTCCTGGTCCAGGCCCATCGTGGCGCCCACCGCGCTGCCGACGGTCACCGCGACGCGGTGCGGATCCAGTTCACCGGCCGCCAGGCCGCTGTCCTTAACCGCGTTGCGCGCGGCGACCACGGCGAACTGGGCCGCCCGGTCCATCCGGCGTATCTCGTGCGGGGTCAGGCCGTGGTCGTACGGGTCGAAGTCGGCCTCGGCCGCCACGCGCGACCGGAACGGAGACGGATCGAAGAAGGTGATGCCGCGTGTGGCGGTGCGGCCGCTGCTGAGCAGGCCCCAGAAGTCCTTGCGGCCGACCCCGCCGGGCGCGATCACCTCGATGCCGGTGAGGACAACGCGTCGCCCTGTCAACGGGACGCCTCCCAGTGGTAGAAGCGCGTGGCCAGTGCGTCGGCCGGCGACCGCCAGGTCTTGGGGTCGTACGCCTCGATGAACGGCTTGAGGTCGTCGCTGATCCTGACGAACCGGGGGTCCGTCTTGGCCTTCTCGATCCGCTCCGCGCCGTCGGTCTCGTCGAAGTCCTGCAGGTGGAAGTACAGGCCCTGGTAGGAGAACAGCTGGCGGCGGCGCGTCCCCATGCGTTCGGGCATGTCGGTGGCGTCGAAGGCGGAGAACAGGTCGGCCACTTCCCTGCCGGTGGCCGGTGACATCCGGGCGACGATCAGCGTGCTGTGCATAGGGGTTGCCTCCTCAGAACGGCAGCATGGGTGGCGCAGGGCGGCGGGGCCCGCGCGCGGCGGCCGGTGACGAACCGCAGCCTCGACCGTGCGGCCTGTCGGTAGCGCCGCGCCCGGGCCTTGCCGGAGTGCGGCCTGAGTGGTGCTGGGGGATGGCGCGGGGCGGGCACGGCGCGCACCGCCCGTGCGGTGTGATCCGGGCGGTGCGGCTGTACGGGGTCCCGCTACGCGCCGGCGGAGCGGGTGAGCACCACGCGGTAGGTGTTGGAGTCGATCGATGTGGCGAGGTCCTTCACCCGGTCCTCGGCCTTCTGGCGAGCGGCCGGCCGCTCGCTCCGGGGCTGGTGGCGGTAGGCGTCGTAGGCCTCCTTGGTCTCCCACTGCGAGTAGAGGACCACGAACGCCCCGTCCACGCCGCGGGCCCGCAGTCCCTTGAAGACCGCCAGGGACCGGAACCCGGGGACGTCCGCGACGTCCGCCTGGTCCGCGCTGAGGACCTCGACGAGTTCGGCCTGGTTCTCCTGCGCCACTTTGATGACGGTGATGGTGGTGTAGTCGTCGCGCTCGGGGGCGACCTCCACGACACCCCCGAGGGACGGGTGGGTCACCGTGTAGGCGATCTCGTTCTGCAGCAGGCGGATCGAGGTCGTGATCTCGCCGAAGACCGGCAGCGTGCGGTGCTTGAACTCCTCGCCGGCGTACCGGTTCTCCAGGTCCACGCTGCTGCGCCACTGGATGAGGTTGGCCGTCCCGGGGCTGTCCACGCCCGCGTGCACCGTGCTCGACATCCAGCCCTCGTACGCCGCGGCCTGGACGATCTTGGTCATTTCCCGGATCAGGGAGTCTTGCTTCTCAGGGGCGTCGGTGGTGAAGAGGTTGAGGACCGTGAGGTGGTTGTCCTGGGTGGTGATGGCAGGCATGGATGATGTCTCTTCCTGTGGGTTGCCGGTGGGCAGAGCCGCGGCAGGCGACGGCTGCTGCTCGGAAAAGGGGAGTTCAGGCGGAGGCCGGGCCGAACCAGCGGGACAGCGCGTCGGTCAGCCCGCCGGTGCCCTCGTCGGGGCTCCCGGCCCAGGCGACGTAACCGTCGGGGCGCACCAGGAGTCCTGCGGTCACGCAGTCGTGGTCGAAGCGGTCCACGGCGACCGTGTCGACCCGGTCTGCCCAGGCGGAAGCCGCCTCGGCCAGCTCCCCCGTGAGGTCGAGCAGGACGCCGCGGCCCGCGTGGAGCAGCGTGAGCGCGGTGGTCTTGGTGCCGTCCACCACGATGTCCCGGTCCGGCAGCCGCCGGCCGAGCAGGGGGTGATCGCCCTCCCCCACGTCGTGGCGGATGTCCAGACCGGTGACCATCCCGGCGAGATGGCGCTGGACCGTCACGTGGCACCCGACCAGTTCGGCGAAGACTTCCCGCAGGGGGGCCATCTCGTCGCCGCCGAGGTACAGCAGCCGCTGGGCCAGCGTGTTGGTCAGGATCCGCGCGGCGACGGGGTGCCGTTCGCTGTGGTACGTGTCGAGCAGTCCCTGCGGCGCCAGGCCCTTGACCTCCAGAGCCAGTTTCCAGCCGAGGTTGACCGCGTCCTGGATGCCCGCGCTCATCCCCTGCGCCCCGATGGGCAGGTGGGTGTGGGCGGCGTCGCCCGCCACCAGGACCCGGCCCTTGCGATAGGCGGCGGCCAGCCGGCTGACGTCGGTGGTCGAGCTGACCCACAGCGGGCGCGCTCCGGACAGGTCGTCACCCGACAGCCGCTCGAAGGCCTCACGGACCTCCTCGAAGGTGATCGCCTGCCCGGCCGGGCGCAGCGGCGCGGCCGCGTCGAAGTAGATGATGCGGCTGCGCTCGGGCCCGATCGGAATGACCATCACCATGCCGCCCGGTACCCGCTCGCCGCTGAAACGCGGCCGCAGCCGCACTCCTTCGACGTCGGCGAACCGCAGCTCGATGGCGGGCTCGGTGCCCGGGTAGTCGATCCCGGCCAGGGTGCGGACCGTGCTGCGGGCGCCGTCGCAGCCCACCACGTACCTGGCCGTGATCTCCAGCTCGCCCTGGTCGTCCACGGCTCGTACGCGGACCGCGTCGGCGCCGGTCTCCAGACCCGTCACCTCGACACCACGCCGCACCCGGGCACCCAGTTCAGCCGCCCACCCGCCCAACACCGCCTCCGTACGCGACTGCGGGATGCCGCGCGCCCCGTACGATCCGCCCTCGATCACCTGGTAGTCCAGCGGCACCCCGCCGAAGTGGCCGGCCGGAATCACCTGGACATCGCCGAAACGCGTGGTCAGATCACGCTGGGAGAATTCTTCTATCGTCCGCGCGGAGAATCCCAGAGCGCGCGAGAACTGCATCGGCTCCGCGAGCTTTTCCAGGACCGTTACTGAAACTCCACTGAGCCTCAATTCCCCGGCGAGCATGAGTCCAGTGGGACCTGCACCCACAATCAGAACGTCTGTGTCAAAGGAGTTCATCCGACCTCTCCTCGCTTGAGTCCGACCAGTATTACGACGAGAAACGAAGTCGGATCGTAGCCATGTCGTTCTGTGAGCCAAGGAGTTGCTTACGTGAA
>NZ_BAABCQ010000174.1:0-15975 GCF_039539045.1 Streptomyces marokkonensis | reverse complement strand
CGACCGGCAGGTCAGCGGACGCGTCCCGCGCATGGCGGCGGGAAAAGGCTCCGGCCCGGCCGCTCGTCGTCGTACCGGGACGTTCACAAAAGGCAGGCTCTTTGAGCCCGCAAACCTTTGGCACGGTAACAGCTCTTTTAGGTCATCACGGGTTCACGCCAGATTTCGGCGCAGGGGCCGTGGTATTCGGGATTGCGCCCAATTTGGGCGGGTCGCCGACATTTCAGGCGAGCGTTTTGCCGGGAAGATGATCATTGGTGCCACATCTTTGCGGTCACGCCTTTGCGAGTTGCAGCCGCGATGTCATTCACTTCGTTATGCCAAAGAGATCACCGGCAGGCCTCGGCGCACCGGGTGACGGGCCCACCCGAACGGTGCGATCGCGGCCTACTCTGGGCATATGTACACACGGCGGCGGCACGCCTACTTGGTCATGATGGGGACCTGTGTCGCGCTCTTCGTCCTGGCCTGGGGAGTCGTGCGCATCTGGTCGGTCCCGGCGGCCGTGGGCATGTGCGTGGTGGCCATGGTCATCCCGCCCCTGGCCGCGGTGGTCGCCAACCGCCGGGGCCCGGACGACCGCTGGTGGGACGACCCGTCGGGCGACGACCAGTCCGACGAGTGGTGGGACGAGCTGGACGGAAAGGAGCGCCCTCGCTAGGGCCGCGGGTCGGCAACGATGGGGGGTATGTCCCCGACGAAGCTGTCCACCGTCGTACTGGACGCGCACGACGCCCGCGAACTCGCCGGTTTCTACCTGCGGTTGCTGGGCTACGTGGTGCGCGCCGAGGAACCGCACTGGGTGCTCATCGGCCCGCCGCCCGGCAGCGCCGGCACCTCCCTGGCCTTCGAGACGGAGCCCGCGTACGTGCCGCCCGTCTGGCCGGACCGGAACCCGGGCGACCAGCAGATGATGCTGCACCTGGACATCGAGGTCGACGACCTGGCGGCGGAGGCCGAGCGGGCCGTGGCCGAGGGTGCCCGGCTCGCCGAGTACCAGCCCCAGAACGACGTACGCGTCCTGCTGGACCCGTCCGGGCACCCCTTCTGCCTGTGGACGCGGGCCTCTCGGTAGGGCAGGGACTCAGTAGACGAGCGCCTGTGTGTCGTCGGCGAGGGCCTCCTGCACGAAGACCTGCGCGCCCGCGATCCGCACCCCTTCGATGAGGTCCTTCTCGGTGAGGTCGCGGCGCGCCGCGCACTGGGTGCACAGGGTCACCCGGCCGCCCGCGAGGAGCGAGTCCAGCAGGTCGGGCAGCGGCGCGGCGTGCGGCAGCTCGAACTCGGCCGCGCGGCCCGGCACCGCGAACCAGGCGGACTCCCCGGTCAGCCACAGGGAGACGTCGACACCACTGGCCACGGCCACCGCCGCCACCGTGAACGCCTGCGAACACCGCTCGGGCGCGTCCGCGCCCGCCGTCACCTTGATCACGAGCTTCTTCGCCATGCCGGAAGCGTAGCCCGCGGCCGGCCGGGCGAGCCCGGACAGCGCACCTCGTACGGAGCGCCGGGCCCCGGCCGCGTAAGCTGGGGTCGGCCCTGTGCACGTAGCGCACGCAACGCACTCCGCATCACCGAGGAGCACCCCGTGGAGATCTTCTTCGAAGCACTGCTGGTCCTGGTCTGCGTCGGCGTCCTCGCCTTCGCCGGTCTGACCGTGAAGAAGCTGTACCAGGGCCAGCGCTGACCCCACCCACGCCCACGCCAGGAAGTACGTTCCGCTCATGATCGAGATCCCGTCCGACCTCCACAAGAGCCTCGTCCCCCTCGCCTTCCTCCTGGGCGACTGGGCGGGCGCGGGCGTGCACGACTTCCCCGGCGCCGAGAAGTGCAACTTCGGCCAGGAGGTCTCCTTCACCCACGACGGCCGGGACTTCCTGGAGTACCGGTCCCACACCTGGGTCCTCGACCAGGACGGGAACAAGGTCAGCCCCCTGGAGTCCGAGCACGGCTTCTGGCGCATCGACGCGAACCGCAGGGTCGAGGTCACGATGACCCGCGACGACGGCGTCATCGAGATCTGGTACGGCGAGCTGGCCGACCAGAAGCCGCAGATCGACCTGGTGACGGACGCGGTGGCCCGCACGGCCGCCTCGCGCCCCTACACCGGCGGCAAGCGGCTGTACGGCTACGTCAAGAGCGACCTGATGTGGGTCGGCGAGAAGCAGACCCCCGAGGTCGAGCTGCGCCCCTACATGTCGGCGCACCTGAAGAAGGTCGTCACCCCGGAGGACGTCGAGCGCTGGGCCAAGGCCCTGCCCGATGACATGCCCGACGACGGGATCGCCTTCTTCAAGTAGGCCCCGGTCCGGAAGGTCCTAGACTCGGGGTTGTGGTGAGCACCGACTGGAAGAGCGACCTCAGACAGCGTGGCTACCGGCTGACCCCGCAGCGGCAGCTGGTGCTCGAAGCCGTGGACACCCTCGAGCACGCGACCCCCGACGACATCCTCGGCGAAGTGAGGAAGACGGCGTCGGGGGTCAACATCTCCACCGTCTACCGCACGCTGGAGCTCCTGGAGGAGCTCGGGCTGGTCAGCCACGCCCACCTCGGGCACGGTGCGCCCACCTACCACCTGGCCGACCGGCACCACCACATCCACCTGGTCTGCCGGGACTGCACCAACGTGATCGAGGCCGATCTGTCGGTGGCCGCCGAGTTCACCGCCAAGCTGCGGGAACAGTTCGGTTTCGACACCGACCTGAAGCACTTCGCGATCTTCGGCCGGTGCAGGGACTGCTCCCCGAAGGGCTCAACTACCGAGTCGTAGGCTAGGGGTATGAAGAGCCCTCTGCTGTCCCTGCCCGGCGCCGTCCCCGCCGAGGGCGTGGACGAAGGCGTCGCCGCGCACTACGGCGACCTGTTCCGCGAGCAGCGTGCCCTCGCCGAAGGCACCGGTTTCGTCGACCTCTCCCACCGCGGTGTCGTCGCCGTCACGGGTGACGACCGGCTGAGCTGGCTGCACCTGCTGCTCACCCAGCACGTCAGCGACCTGCCGACCGGCCAGGCCACCGAGGCGCTGATCCTCTCCGCGAACGGCCACATCGAACACGCCCTGTACCTCGTCGACGACGGCACGACCGTCTGGGCCCACGTGGAGCCCGGCAGCCAGGAGGCGCTGATCGCCTACCTGGAGTCGATGAAGTTCTTCTACCGGGTCGAGGTCGCCGACCGCACCGCCGACACCGCGGTCGTGCACGTGCCGGCCGGCTCGATCACCGAGGTCCCCGAGGGCGTCGCCGTCCGGGAGACGCCGTACGGCCGTGATCTCTTCCTGCCGCGCGACGAGCTGGAGGCCTTCGCCGACCGCGCCGGTCCGCCCGCCGGGATCCTCGCGCACGAGGCGCTGCGCGTCGAGCACCACCGGCCCCGCCTCGGCTTCGAGACCGACCACCGGACCATCCCGCACGAGCTGGGCTGGATCGGCACGGCGGTCCACCTCCAGAAGGGCTGCTACCGGGGGCAGGAGACCGTCGCCCGGGTGCACAACCTCGGCAAGCCGCCGCGCCGCCTGGTCTTCCTGCACCTGGACGGCAGCGAGGTCCATCTGCCGCCGAACGGGGCCGAGGTGCGCCTCGCGGACGACGGCCCCGACGGCCGGAAGATCGGCTTCGTCACCACGTCCGTACGCCACCACGAACTGGGCCCGGTCGCCCTCGCCCTGGTGAAGCGGAACGTGCCGGTGGACGCCCGGCTGATGGCCGAGGACACGGCGGCGGCCCAGGAGACGGTCGTGGAGCCCTGAGAGCCCTGAGAGCCCGGAGAGCCCGGAGAGTCCGGAGTTCTGAGAGACCTGAGCCCCCGGGGGCCTGAGCCTCGGGGGTCAGGGCCCGGCAGTCCGGGGCTCGGGACCTGGGCGTCACACCTCGACGATCACCGTAAACGGACCGTCGTTCGTCAGCGACACCCGCATCCGCGCGCCGAAGCGGCCCGTCGCCACGGTCGCGCCCAGCGCGCGCAGCTGTGCGACGACCTCGTCGACGAGCGGCTCGGCGACGTCGCCGGGCGCGGCGGCGTTCCAGGTGGGGCGACGGCCCTTGCGGGCATCGCCGTAGAGAGTGAACTGGCTGATCACCAGGAGCGGTGCGCCGGTGTCGCTGCACGACTTCTCGTCGTGCAGCAGCCGCACCGACCAGAGCTTGCGGGCCAGCTGCGCCGCCTTCTCCCCGGTGTCGTCGTGGGTGACGCCGACCAGGACGCACAGGCCCTCGCCGTCGATCGCTCCCACGGTCTCGCCGTTCACGACGACGCTCGCGCCGTCCACCCTCTGTACCACCGCACGCATCCCGCCATGATGCCGTGCGCTCCCGGGTGCCGGCACGCGGGCCCGTACGGGGTGTCCTCCCGCTCCCTGACCGTTCCTGTGGACGCCGGCGGGGGGTCGGCCCGCGCAGCCGGCCATACGCACCGACCGGCCCGGACCATCGCAAGTCCGCAAGACGACGATCACACGATCGAGTTGATCCTCCTCGCGCACGCGCTCCCCGGCGAACAGCCGCGAACCCCCCATCTGGGGCTGATCGGGGCCGATCATGGGCACTCGGTCACATAGCGGCCACCTGGGGTGGCACGATGCTCCCAGAAGCCGGTCGAGGGGACGGTTGAGGCATATGAGCACACCGAGTACGGGGCAGCCGCTTGGCACTGTCGCGTTGACATATCCGGGGGGCCTGGAGGCGCCCCGGCCACCCGTGCAGCGGACGGACAGCCCGGAGCTGCCCGCGGATCCGCCGGGGCACGGACTGACCGGGCTGAGCCTGCCCGAGCTGCGCACCCTGCGCCGGGACGCGCAGCGCGAGGAGGCCGACCTGAGTTACGTGCGGCGGTTGCTGCAGGGCCGTATCGACATCCTGCGTGCGGAGCTGGCGCGGCGTCGGCCGACGTCCGTGGTGACCACCGCGGCGACGGGGCCCGTGGTCGAGCGGCTGTCGGAAATCCTGACCGACGGCCCGGCCCGGCAGCGCTCCTCCGCCCGCCATGTGACGCTCGGCACTCCGCGGAGCGAGGAGTGCCGGAGGCTGGCGGCGGAGACACTCGGCGAGGTGGAGCTGTCCGACCTGACGGCCCGCACCGACGCCGAGCTGACCGCCGGGACGGGGCGGCTCGTCCGCTACGAGCAACAGGTTTCCCGGCGGCGGCAGCGGCTCCAGCGCACGGCCGACGACTGCAGCGCGGAGATCGCGCGCCGGTACCGTGAGGGGGAAGCACAAGTCGACGACCTGCTCGTGTGACGCGTGGGGCGGCCTCCGGGCCGCCCTCCGGGGCCCGGCGATCCCGGGCAGTCGCCGCGGCGGGTCACCCGTCCGGAAGGCCACCGCCGATGCCCGCGCCGCAACCGCCGCAGCCTCGTTCGCCCCAGCCCCAGTCGTCCCAGCCCCAGCCGTCCGGGTCGCGGTCGTCGCGGCCCGCTTCCACGTCGGACCTCTCGTCCGTCATACCGCCCGTCCTCGCCGAGGTCGTCCGGTCCGGCTTCGTCGAGGGGCGGCACCGGGGCAGTCTGGTCGTGCTGGGCGCCGACGGGGCCGTGGAGCTGGCGCTGGGTGAGGTGACGGCGCCGGTCTTCCCGCGCTCCTCCAACAAGCCGATGCAGGCGGCGGGCGTTCTGCGGGCCGGCCTGGACCTCGCGGGGCAGCGGCTGGCGCTGGCCGCCGCGAGCCACTCGGGGGAGCCCTTCCACCGGGACCTGGTCCGCAAGATGCTGGACGAGTACGGCCTGGACCCGGCCCTGCTCCAGTGCCCGGCCGACCTGCCGCTGGACCCGGAAGAGCGGGAGACGTACCTGGCGTCGGGCGCGGCGCCCGACCGGATCACCATGAACTGCTCCGGCAAGCACACCGCGATGCTGGCCGTCTGCGCCCAGCGGGGCTGGCCCGTGGAAAGCTACCTCGACGCCGACCACCCGTTGCAGCGGATCATCCACAGGGTCGTGGAGGACGTGGCGGGCGAGCCGGTCGCCGCCGTCGGTACGGACGGGTGCGGGGCGCCGCTGATGGCGATCAGCCTCGTCGGGCTGGCCCGCGCCTTCCGCTCCTTCGTCCACGCCGAGGCCGGCAGCGCGGAGCGCCGCGTCGCCGACGCGATGCGCGCCCACCCCGAGTACGTCGCCGGCACCCGCCGCGCGGACACCTGGCTGATGCGCGAGGTGCCCGGCACCCTCTCCAAGATGGGCGCCGAGGCCGTCCAGGCCGTCGCGCTGCCGGACGGCCGCGCCCTGGCCTTCAAGATCGAGGACGGCGCGACGCGGGCCCTGAACCCTGTGCTGGCCCGAGCGCTGACGCTGCTGGGCGTGGAGGGACCCGTGGTCGGCCGCATCGGCCGTACCCCCCTGCTGGGCGGCGGGCGCGAGGTGGGGGAGATCCGGGCGGCCTTCTGAGGCGCGGGCAGCTCCCAGGCAGCTCCCACGGCCGCCTCTGGTCTCCCGTAGCGTCGGGGCCGGCAGAGGTCTCCACGGCGTGGGGGCAGGCAGGTCTTCACGGCGCGGGTGGCGGGCAGGTCTCCACGGGGCAGGGACGGCAGTCCGCCCGTGACGCCGGGGCAGGCAGCCCCCGCGGCGCGGGGTCGGGCAGCTCCCGTGCCGCAGGGACGGCAGTCCGCCCGTGACGCAGGCGCCGGCAAATCCGCGCGACGCCGGCCCGGCCGCCGACCTACCGTGAGCTCATGACCCGCCGCACCGACATCGACGTACGTCCCATCGACGAGGCCGAGTTCGCCGACTGGCACCGCGCCCTGAACACCGGGTTCCTGATGCCACCCGCGGTCGGCGCGGAACAGTTGGAGGCCCGCCGCAACCTCTTCGTCCCCGGCCGGTTGCTCGGCGCCTTCGACGGTGAGCGGTGCGTGGCGACCTACCGGTCCTTCGCACAGGAGATCACGGCCGTGGGCGGTGCCCCGGTGCCCGCCGACGCGGTCTCCAACGTCACCGTCACCGCGACCCACCGCCGCCGCGGCCTGCTCACCCGCATGACGGCGCAGGACCTCGCGGCGGCGAAGGACCGCGGGGACGTCGTCGCGACACTGATCGCGGCCGAGTACCCGATCTACGGCCGGTACGGCTTCGGCCCCGCCACCACCATGACGGAGTGGACGGTCGACGTGCCGCGCGCCGGTCTCGACCGACGCTGGGCGGCCCCGGAGGACGGCGGCCGGATCGACCTCGTGGACGGCGAGGACGTCCGCAAGCTCGGCCCCGAGCTGCACGAGCGGCTGCGCCGGGCCCAGCCGGGCGCGGTCAGCCGGGCCGAGCTGTGGTGGCAGACCCGTACCGGGGCCCTGAGCGTGTACGACACCCCGTGGAGCGAGCCCTTCTACGCCGTGTACCGCACGGCGGACGGCGAGGTCGAGGGCATGGCCTCGTACCGGGCCGACGACCACTGGGGCGACGCCAAGCAGCCGCTGAACACGGCGACCGTCGACTGGCTGCTGGCCGTGACCCCGGCAGCCGAGCGCGCCCTGTGGCACTACCTGTGCTCGATCGACTGGATCACGACGGTGAAGAGCGGCTGGCGGGCCCCCGACGATCTGCTCCCGCACCTCCTGCCGGACCCGCGCGCGGCGCGGATCACCACGCAGGCGGACTGGCTGTGGGTCCGGATCCTGGACGTCGTACGGGCGCTGGAGGCGCGGACGTACGAGGGGCGGGGTTCGCTGGTGCTGGAGGTCGTGGACCGGGGAGGGCTCACCGGCGGTCGGTGGCGGCTGGAGGCGGGAGCGGACGGGGCGTCCTGCACCCCCACCACCGAGAGCGCCCACCTCGTGCTCGACGTGGCCGAGCTGGCGACGCTGTGGCTGGGCGACGAGTCGGCCGTACGGCTGGCCGCGCTCGGCCGGGTCGGGGAAGTACGAGCGGGCGCCGCCCGTGTGGCCGACGCCCTGCTGCGTACGTCCAGGCGGCCTTGGTGCCCGGACATGTTCTGAGGTGACTCCCTTCTGCCGGTGACGGGTGGGTGTGCGCATCCGTAGCGCGTGCTCTTCAGTTGTGGTTGGTGCTTGCCGTGCGTGGTGCTGACTGACCGTCCGGGCTCCCGGCTCCCCTCCGGAAGGGGGCCCGGACAGCAGTACGTCGGTTCAGCCGGACTGGGTGAGCAGCGTGACGAGGATCACCGCGCCCACACCGCCGATCATGGTGTTCTTCGCCTTGATGCCGATGGACAGCGCGACGAGGGCGATGAGCGGCATGGTGGTCCTCCTGTCACCGCGGTGGCCAACCCACAAGAGGTACGACCACGTCGCTCAAGTTGGCAGCCAACTTCACTGTACTTATCTCCGCTTGGAAGCGGCTCATAACCACCTTCGCGTGAACTGCCCAAAGATGGCGAGAAGTTGTAGTGTTTGGTCGTGGAGCAGGAACATGCCCCCGTCAACGGGCGGAAGAGGCCGCAGCGGCCACGGAGAACACATCGTGAGGTGGCCGACGAGCTGCGCGCCCGCATCCGGACCGGCCGGCTGCAGCCGGGTCAGCGCATGCCCACGCAGGCGCAGTTGGCCGAGGAGTTCGAGGTGGAGCGCGGCGCCGTCCGCCAGGCCCTGCGCATCCTGCAGTCGGAGCGGCTGCTCACCAACGTGTCCAAGGGGAGCCCCGCGACCGTCGCGCCCGACCTCCTCACCGCTCTGACCGGACCCGGAGCGCCGCCGATGCCGACCACGGTCTCCCTCGCTCCCCGGATCGCCGAGGCCTTCGCCGCCCCGCACGTCGAGATCGACGCCCTGTGCCTGACCTCGGTCTCCCTCACCCTCGCCATCGGCGAATCGCTGCGGCAGGTCCACGAGGGGCGACGGAAACCGGCCAAGATCGACGTCCGGGTCCTGCTGCCGAGCCGCCACATCGACCTGGCCTTCCCGGTGGCGGTGGCCGGCCGCGGGGCCGGCGGTGAAGCCGGTCGGCGGGCCGATGACCCCGTGCACGAGCGGTGGCTGGCCATGCGCAACGCCCAGGGCCGGGTGCTCCGGCACAACCTGTTGAGTCTGCGGGCCACGCACGGCATCGACGTGCGCGTCTCCTTCCGCGCGCTCCCCTTCACGCCGCCGGTGAAGCTGTACGTGCTCAACGGCACGGAGGCCCTCTTCGCGTACTACACCCTCGGCCGCCGCGAACAGGAGATCGATCACGAGCCGACGGAGATGTACGACGCGGAGGGCATCCGCTCGACGCTGTTCGCCTTCGGGCAGGGCGGTGGCCTGCGCGACGGGGTGTTCGTGAAGCAGTCACGGCTGTGGTTCGACGCACTGTGGGAGACGATCAGCTCGGAGCTGCTGCTCACCGCCTGATCATCTCCCGGTCACAGTGCCGGGCCCGCGACCAGGAGGGCCAGCACCACCGCTCCGGCGGAGCTGACGGACGGGCTCTTGGCCTTGACGCCCACGGTGAGCAGGAGCAGGCCGACGAGGCCGGTGGCGCCGTACTTCCACTGGACGAACTGCTCGAAGACGACGACGAGGACCGCGGAGACGAAAGCGAGGCCGGGCATGGTCTTACCCCCTTCGGAAGTCTGGGAAGAAACCTCCGCCAACTGGACCAAGTTGGCAACCAACTCTGCCTAGGTTGTCCCCACTTGGCTACTACCTATAAACAAGTTTCAAACAACTCCCCGTAGGTAGGTCGAAGTTGTAGCGTTTGGTCGTGACTCAGGAGAACGTGTCCGTGAACGGCGGCAGAAGACTCTCGTCCCAGGAGATCGCCGACATCCTGCGGGAGCGGATCCGCGGGGGAGACCTCAAGGCGGGCGACCGCCTGCCCACCCAGGCCGAGCTGGCCGACGAGTTCAATGTGGAGCGCGGCACCGTCCGCCAGGCCCTGCGGGCCCTCCAGGAGGACGGCCTGCTCACCAACGTCAGCAAGGGCAGCCCACCCCGCATCGCCGAGCCCGCCACGCCCCGGGACGAGCCGCAGCCGACGATGGTGGCGCTCGGGCCGCGGCTGTCGGAGGCGTTCTCGGCACCGCGGGTGCGGGTCGACGTCGTGTGCCACACCTCGGAGACGCTGATGCTGGCCCTCAGCGAGCCGCTCCGCCTGATCCACGAGGGGCGCATCCGTCCGGAGTCCATCGACTTCCGCGTCCTGATGCCGTCGAGGAACATCGAACTCGCCTTCCCCGTCCTGGTCGAGGACGAGGAGGACGACCCGGTCCACCAGCGCTGGCTCCAGATGCGCAACGCCCAGGCCCGGGTGCTCCAGCACAACCTGCACGCCGTACGGTCCACCCACCGCGTCGACGTGCACATCGCCTTCCGCGCGCTGCCCTTCACCCCGCCGACGAAGCTCTACCTGCTCAACGGCGAGGAGGTCCTCTTCGGCTACTACATGCTCACCCGGCGCGAGGAGGAGTACGAGAGCCGGACGCTGGAGATGTACGACGCCCTCGGCTCCCAGTCGCTGCTGTTCTCCTTCCTCAAGCGGGCGGGCCACCGGGACGCGGTGTTCGTGGAGGAATCGCAGAAGTGGTTCGACGCCCTCTGGGAAACCATCACGTCGGACATGACACTCTCCTAGTGACTTCTGATACGACGCGGACCGGGCCGGTGGCGGCGGACACGGAGGAGGCGGACACGGAGAAGGCGGACACGGAGGGGCCGACGCGGCTGCTCGACGACGCCCGGTTCGTGCTCTGGGACTTCGACGGGCCGGTCTGCCGCCTGTTCGCCGGGCACAGCGCGGAACGGGTGGCGGCCGACCTCGTCGACTGGCTGGAGCGGCGCGGACTGCGCGGACTGCTGACGGAGACGGAGCGGGAGTCCCCGGACCCCCACGCGGTGCTGCGCGCCGTCGACCGCCGGCACCCCCGCAGCGACCTGGTCGAAGAGCTGGAGGAGCGGCTCACCCAGGAGGAGCTTCGGGCGACCGCGTCCGCCATGCCGACCGCGTACGCCGACCCGCTGATCCGGACCTGGGCGGCCCTGGGGGTGGGGCTGGCCGTCGCCACGAACAACTCGCCCCGCGTCGTACGCGCCTACCTGGCCGGCCGGAGTCTGCTGCCGTGCTTCACCCCGCACATCTACGGCCGTACCCAGGAGCTCCGGCTGCTGAAGCCCGACCCGCACACTCTCGTCCGCGCCCTCAGCGCGATGGGGGCCGCTCCGTCCGCCTCGCTGTTCATCGGCGACTCCCCCTCCGACTGCCAGGCGGCCCGGCGCGCCCGGGTCCCCTTCCTCGGCTACGCACGCGACGACCGCAAGGCGAAGCTCCTCAGGGACGCGGGCGCCGACACCGTCGTCGACTCCTTCGAACCGCTGGTACGCCTGCTGCGCAACGGCAGGAACGGCAGGAACGGCAGGAACGGCAGGAACGGCAGGTAGGAGGAGGAAGCACGGGCGGCAGACAGGGGGACAGGGGGGGGGCGCCGTCCGGGTGTGCGCCGGTTCGCCCAGGACGGGGACCGGGGCGTCCGGGGGCCGGTTGCTCCGCGCGTGCTCGAGTGCCGTGGAGTAACGTGCATCCCCCTTACCCCATTGGCACCACCCGGATGGGCAGAACGCACAGAATGACGCCCCAACCGGCCTCGCCCGTCAGGCAGCGAGCCGAAGCGATGAGTGGCGGTTCGACCCTGGTCGAGGGCCCGCTCAAGGGCTACCACCACGAGACGTACGTACTGTCGCCGCCAGGGGGGCCGGGGCCCGTCAAACTGCGTGAGCCGCGTTCCACGAGCCTGTGGTTCGACCGCAGGTGCTTCCAGTCGGAGGAGGAACTGCTCCGGGGGCTCAAGGGGCGCGTCGACCGGGTACCCGACGTCGTCGACGTCGCGGGCATGGGGCTGCAGACGTTCATCGAGGGCCGGACCCTCGGCGCGCAGCGTTGGCGGTGGGGCCGGCGGCTGCCCGACGCGGTGTTCGAGCAGATCATCACCCTGTTCCGCCAGATGGTGCCGATCACGGCGGAGACACTGCACGTGGAGCGTCGCTGCTCACCCCGGGACGCCCCGGAGGACGGAGACACCGACGGGTTCCTGAAACGCCTCGTCGTCTTCATCGGGGAACAGGTCTACGAGGCCAATCGGGCCGAATACGGTGAGCTCTTCGAGGAACTGGGCGTGGGCGACGAGTCGCTCGTCCGTCTGGAGAAGAGCGTGTCCGGGCTCACCGGCCGACCGTTCTGCCTGCTCCACGCGGACCTGCACCGCGAGAACTTCGTCCTCGACCCGCGAGGGGGGCTGTGGACCATCGACTGGGAGCTGGCGATGGTCGGGGATCCGCTCTACGACCTGGCCACCCATCTCTACCTGATGCGGTACCCGGCCGATCAGGAAGCCCGCATGATCCGGGAGTGGTGCGGGGTGGTGGAGGCCATCCGCCCCGGCAGTTCCCGTGAGTGGAAGCGCGACCTGCGGTTGATCACCGATTTCAAGCGGGCGCAGTCCGTCTACACGGACGTCGTCCGGGCGGCGATGTCACTGCGCCACGAATCAGGGTTCCGCTGGGCGGCTCTTCCGCGGGTGGCGGGGAAACTGCACGACGTCCTGAGCGCCGCCGCCGTGCCGCTCGGCCTGGGGGACGTGCCGGGCCGCCGGGAGATCATGACCGCGCTGGCCCACCGGCAACGAGATCTCACCGGCCTTCCGCCCGGAAAACCCTCTGGACCCGCACAGCGCTAGCGTCCCGGGGCGCGGCCCGGAGGTACGGGGCCCGGCCCTGGCCGTCCGGCCCCGGTGGTCCGGTCCCGCCCCGAGCCTCGCCGTCGGCCTCTTCGTGGAGAAGGGATTCGACGCCGTGTCCGTCGCGGAGGTGGCCGCCGTGGCTGCGGCCGCCAATGTCCGTTCCCAGGAGATCTGAATCGATGAGGTGTCTCTGAGCTGGGTCTTGTCAGTTCTGCTGGGACGGTTCCGAAGCAGGGCGGCCCACTGGATCTGAACGGTAGTGGGCCTGATTGCGGGGACAGAAGGGGTGGTCCCATTTGTTCTGCCGGATGGTGGGGCTGTGACCTGGAGTCTTTCAGTTCACGTGGGACTGGATCTTTCCGCGGAGGGTGGGGACGTTCAGCCGCTGCTCGGCCTCTGTGTAGACGGCGTTGATGGTGCGCCGGTGCTGGCTGAGGTTCGCCCATCGGCGAGGCGCCCGAAGGGCCCGCCAAGCAGGATCGGCCACCATGCCCAGCAGCGTGACGAACTCTGGATAGGTGGCGATGTACTCCCGCTCGTCGACGCGTCGCCTGATGATGTTCCCGTAGATGGCTTCCTTGGGAGGGAGCTGGGCGAGGCGGTCACTCCAGCGTGAGAGCAGATGAGGCTGGTTCTTGTTCAGGAGCCAGGAGCGGACCAAGTGCTGTGCTTCCTTCGTCGCTGCCTCCAGGGTGTCGGGGAAACGGCGGGCGATCCGTCGGTGTCGGTGCTCAGCGGTAACGAGCTCTGGCAGGTGGCCGACGCGGTAGTGACGGTTGCCGTCCACCCAGATGCCGTGTCTGCGGCAGAGCTGGAGATCGGCAGGGCGATGGGCGAGAACGGGCCTGGTGATCCCGCGGCGATGCATGCAGTGTGAGCAGGCGACGTAGAGACGCCGGCGGTAGCGGACTACGTCACCTGCGGTGCGCGCCTCAACCCGGGCGATCGCCGGTAGCAGCATCCGGAGCGTCTCAGGCGTAAGACCCGTCATGATGGCCAGTCGTGGCAGAACCATCGGAGTCCAGCGCCATAGCGTGTCCGTCCGCTGGCCGACCTGCGCGTTTTTGAACGGTGTCAGAGTTTTCGCCAGTTGGCCCGCCGTCACTTGGTTGGCGGCTTCGAGGCGGTGCAGATACCAGCCGAAGACCTCTCCGTGGACTGGTGGCAGAGGAAGCGGCAGGAGCCGGACCGGGGCTTCCCAGGGCTCCATCGCTCAGGCCGCCCTCGGTTTGCGGGCGCGCTTGGCGCGGCGGTGATCAGGGTGAGGCTGCTGGACGGCGTGGTCGAGCTCAATCGCGTCGAGCATGCGCTTGGTGATCTTTTCTGCGCCCGTGTCGATGGCGTCGACCGCGGCTTCTCGGACGAGCTGGGAAAGGCTGCCGATCAGTCCGCCGGTGCGTTCGTGCAGGTAATCGGTCATGGCGACCAAGGTGCCGGGACGATGGGCGTGTAGTCGCAGGGAGTCTTCCATGGTCGCCACCAGGGCCTGCCAGTGCTCCTTGTCCGCGCGGTTCTTGTGGCCGAAGGGCCGGGAGGGGATGACCGTGTAGCGGCCGGCGATCTGCTGCCCGCGGGTGCCCTGGAACAGGCTGCTGGTCTCGATGTCGAGACCAGCAAGCACGAAGGTGGCCGCGATCCGTTCCGAGAGGTACTTCAACTGGTCGGACGCCTCGGCTCCGTTGCGGGTCGTCAGGTCGAGGTTGTGGATCTCGTCGACCAGGACGAGCGTGGTGCCGAGCTTGCTGAGCAGGACACAGACGGCGTTGGTGATCTGGACCTGGCTCATGCGGTGCTCCAGCGGGATGCCGAGGAACCGGGCGAACTCGCCTGCGAGCATCTTCGGGGTAGCCGCCGGGGGAACGGTGACGAAGACGACCGGTAGTCCGCCGATAGCAGCAGGGTTGCGGCGCCGGGTGGTCTGTTCGACGTTCTTACCCAGCTGGGTGATCGCTGTTGTCTTACCGGTTCCGGCCGAACCGGACACGATCAGGCCGCGCCGGGCGGAGACCTGGTGCCGGTTGAGCACGATGCGCTTGCGGCCGGTGGTGACGACGCCACGGATCGTGGGAGTGTTCACGATGACGGACCCGCTCCAGCCAGGACTCGAACCCTACGTGCCCGCCGGTCGTCGACGACCAGTACAACCCAGGGAAGTGCCGCTGCCCGCGATACGACGGGAAGCCGCGAACCGGCCGCCCCGCTTCGAACGGCACCCAGACCGCGTCCGTCAATGGCAGCCGATGTTCACCCTCGTCGTCCCGCCAGCCGACCTCGAAGCCGTGTAATTCTGACGGCCTCGTCCCCTCCAGCACACCCAGCCCCATGTATGCCACTCTGCAGACCCGCAGGGACTGAGCAGATGAAATGGGACTAATTCGCTCTATTGGGTGATTGCGGGCGCCAGGTCATGAGTCCCGCACGAGCCCCTGTGCTGCATCCGGCGCCTGATCCTCAGGCGGGGCGCTCGGCCATGACGACCAAGCCCGGCCCGCTGAACTCATCTGCCGGGAGTCGGAGTTCGGCGACGGGGCGCAGTCCAGCCTGCTCGATCAAGCCGACGAACTGTTCCGGCCGCCATTTGTGCGTCGTCCAGCGGACGGACACACCTCCGTAGGCCTCCGTGCGCACCGCGTCCTCGTCGCCGACGTGCGTTCCGGTGATGAAGTGTCCGCCCGGCTTCAGGGCCCGCGCGAACAGGGTGAGGACCTGAGGAAGGACGTCGCGCGGGAGGTTGAACAGTGACCACCATCCGAGTACGCCGCCGAGGGACGCCTCTTCGAGGCTGAGGTCGGTGGCGGAGGCGACGCTAAAGCGGCAGTGGGGATACAGGCGGCGGGCGTTCTCGATCATGCCGGGCGAGAGATCGACTCCGGACACGTCGAGTCCGCGTTCGGCGAGGTAGGCGGTCACCGTTCCGGGCCCACAGCCGACGTCGAGGACAGGCCCGAGTTCGCCCACGGTGTCGGCGAAAGCGTCGATCGATGCCTTGAGCCAGGGATGGCGACGGATGTCGCCCATTCCCGTCGTCGCCACCATCTCCGCGTAGTTGTCGGCCACCCGGTCATAGGACTCACGGACCACGTCGAGATCGGCCGGTCGGTCAATTTGGTGTGCACGCATCAGCCAACAGTAGGGCGACGAGTTCGCTGGTGTAGGAGGTTAAAACAACTCGGTTGGGGAGGCAGGGCGCCGCTGTGTCGCGGCCGAACGTCGCGGGCAGTGGCCCGGCTGGAGCAGCTTGCTGCGCAGGTCTCCCGGGACTCGTTCACTTCACATCGCAGACCCGGCGGGAAATCGCAGATACACCGGGAACGGACAGCCAAGTACCCACAAAAAAGTGGGTGTGGGCGGGGAGGCGCACTATTGCAAGCGGGCGCTTGCAATAGTTAGC
>NZ_BAABCQ010000173.1:0-16035 GCF_039539045.1 Streptomyces marokkonensis | reverse complement strand
GTAAACCCTTACCGGAAGCTACCGGTCAGCCGAACAGCCGACCTCCAAGGATTCACCTTGCGTGCATCTTCGACCCCTCGACCTCTACCCACCGTCACCTTGATGGCCCGAGCCGCAATTCAAGCTCAAATCCGAGGAACCCCTTCACACAGGGACAACCCCGGACCCTCTGGTGCAACTTCAGGGGGCCAGCCGTCACTCATAGGGGTTGACAGGAACAAAAGAGAGCTACAGATCAACCGCGAAACGACTCGGCAATAAGAAATGCCAGCTCCATGGCCGCATTTCCATCAGCGCAGTCGAGCCGTATCCCGCCCGGGTACGTACCGAGGCTCTTGTGGACTTCGAAGAAGCCGTGCACCTCGTCGAAAGCCCGAGAAAGGGAATTCTCCCGCACCGGATCGCACTGCCACACCACCTGATGCCCTGACGCGGTCACCTTCTCGACGATGGGCGGCAGTACGTCCCGCACCCTGTCGCTGCCCATGGCAGTCATCAAGGTGACCCGGCCGGGGCTGAGATGCGGATCCAGTCGCCGAACATGCTCGACGGCTTCCTCGGGAAGAGTCCCGGGGCCGATCTCAAGGCCGACCGGATTGGCAACGGACTCCACGAACGCGATATGCGGTCCTTCCTTCTCCCGGCTCCGCTCCCCCAGCCAGAGAAAATGGGCCGACAGGTCGCACGAGACGGGGTCTGCGGCCTTCTCGGAGCACGGCGGCGGCCGCTCGTGGTCCCGGGGCAGCACCTCATGGCCCGCGAAGATCCGTGTGGTCCGCAAAGGGGTGTCGTCGACGGGCCAGGCGGCCATGAAACGCATCACACGGTCGATCCGCCGGGCGAGTGCCGCGTACCGGGCGCCGACCTCCGTGGTACGGACGAACTCCTGGTTCCACCGGTGCACTTGGCGCACATCGGCGACGTCGGCCGCGCGGGTCATCGCCCGCACCATGTTCAGCGCCGTCACCGAGTGCGCGTCGAGGGCTTCGTCGTGGCGGGCGGGCAGCCGGCAGATCTTGACAACCGGTACCTGAGTGCCGTAGGTCAGCACGAGCGCTGCCTGCAGGAGCGTGCGGACACCGGCCACCACGCTCGTCTCGACCTCCCCCGCGGACTCGGCCACGTGGTCGCCCGTCTGCAGCACGAATGCCTCGCCGCGCGCGGCGTCGGCCATCTGCTCGGAGAGCCGGCGGACCTCGGCCGCCAGGACGAGGGGCGGTCTGCCCGTCACTGCGGGGGATTGCCGTGCTTGCGCGAGGGCAGGTCGGCATGCTTGGTGCGGAGCATTGCGAGGGAGCTGACGAGGACCTCGCGGGTCTCGGCGGGGTCGATGACGTCGTCGACCAGGCCGCGCTCCGCCGCGTAGTAAGGGTGCATCAGCTCGGCCTTGTACTCCTTGACCATGCGCGCGCGCATCGCCTCGGGATCCTCGGCGGCCGCGATCTGCCGGCGGAAGATCACGTTGGCGGCGCCCTCCGCGCCCATGACCGCGATCTCGTTCGTCGGCCAGGCGTAGGTCAGGTCCGCACCGATGGACTGGCTGTCCATCACGATGTACGCACCTCCGTAGGCCTTGCGCAGGATCAGTGAGATCCTCGGCACGGTCGCGTTGCAGTAGGCGTACAGCAGCTTGGCGCCGTGCCGGATGATCCCGCCGTGCTCCTGGTCGACGCCGGGCAGGAAGCCGGGGACGTCCAGCAGGGTGACGATCGGGATGCTGAACGCGTCGCAGAACTGCACGAAGCGTGCGGCCTTCTCGGAGGCCTCGATGTCCAGCACACCGGCCAGTGACTGCGGCTGGTTGGCGACGATGCCGACGGTGTGTCCGTCGAGCCGGGCCAGCGCGCAGACGATGTTCCGCGCCCAGCGCTCGTGAACCTCCAGGTAGTCGCCGTCGTCGACGATCTCCTCGATGACCTTCGTCATGTCGTAGGGGCGGTTGCCCTCGACGGGCACGAGGTCGAGCAGCGCGTCGCCGCTCCCGCCGACGGCGGCGGGGCCCGTGACGGCCGGGGGCATCTCGCGGTTGTTGGACGGCAGCAGGGACAGCAGGGAGCGGACCTCGGCCAGGCAGGTCTCCTCGTCGTCGTACGCGAAGTGGCACACGCCCGACGTCTCGGCGTGCACATCCGCGCCGCCCAGGCCGTTTTGCGTGATCTCCTCGCCCGTCACCGCGCGGACCACGTCCGGCCCTGTGATGAACATCTGCGAGGTGTCACGCACCATGAACACGAAGTCCGTCAGGGCCGGCGAGTAGGCGGCACCACCCGCACACGGGCCCAGCATCACGCTGATCTGCGGGATGACGCCGGAGGCCTTGGTGTTGCGCTGGAAGATGCCGCCGTAGCCGGCCAACGCCGAGACGCCCTCCTGGATACGGGCACCCGCACCGTCGTTCAGCGACACCAACGGCGCACCGGCCGCGAGGGCCATGTCCATGATCTTGTGGATCTTCGTGGCGTGGGCCTCGCCCAGCGCACCGCCGAAGATCCGGAAGTCGTGCGCGTAGACGAAGACCGTACGGCCCTCCACCGTGCCCCACCCGGTGACCACACCGTCCGTGTACGGCTTCTTCGTCTCCAGGCCGAAGCCCGTGGCCCGGTGCCGGCGCAACTGCTCGATCTCGTGGAACGACTCCGGGTCGAGCAGCAACTCGATCCGCTCACGCGCCGTCAGCTTCCCCTTGGCGTGCTGCGCCTCCGTCGCCTTCTCACCGGGGCCGGTGGCGGCCTGCTCCCGCATCCCCATCAGTTCGGCGACACGGCCGCGGGCGTCGGACGCCGGCAGCCCGGCCGGGCGCTCGTGCAGGACAGTCATCTCACACCACTCCAACTCTGTGGGGCTTCGTTGAGCAGCCTCAAGTCATGCGGGGTGTCACACGGGAACGGCCGCCGGCAGGACCGGCACCAGGCGGCCGGGCTCACCCGGACGGCGACGCCACTCCCGGGGATAGCCGAGGGAGACCTCCTGGTGTGGTATGCCGTCGCACATGATCACCCGCGGGATGTGCAGATGTCCGTAGACCACGGCCTTGGCACGGAAGCGGCGGTGCCAGTCGTGCGTGGCCGTCGTCCCGCACCACAGCGCGAACTCCTGGCGCCACAGCACCCGGGTGGGCTCACGCACCAGGGGGAAGTGATTGACCAGGACCGTGGGCAGGTCCGCGGGCAGTTTCGCGAGCCGGGCCTCGGTCGTCCGTACCCGGGCGCGGCACCACGCCTCCCTGCTGGGGTAGGGGTCGGGGTGCAGCAGGAACTCGTCGCTGCAGACCACGCCGGCCCGCTCCGCGAGTTCCAACGCCGCCGCCTTGGAGTACGTCCCCGCGGGCCGGAAGGTGTAGTCGTACAGCAGGAACAGCGGGGCGACCGCCACCGGGCCGCCCTCTCCCTCCCAGATCGGACAGGGGTCCTCGGGGGTGACCACCCCGAGGCCGCGGCAGAGGTCTACCAGGTGCAGATAGCGCTGCTCCCCGCGCAGTTGGACGGGGTCGTCGGGGGCCGTCCACAGTTCGTGATTGCCCGGGGCCCACACCACTTTGGCGAACCGGTCGCGCAGGGTGCGCAGTGCCCACTCGACGTCCGACACGCGCTCCCCGATGTCGCCCGCGACGATCAGCCAGTCCTGGTCGGAGCCGGGCCGCAGGGCGTCGACGATCGCTCTGTTCTCGTCGTAGCGGATGTGCAGGTCGCTGATCGCGAGCAGTTTGCCCGTTCGTGGGTCAGACACCGCTCACCTCGCTGCCCGCGCGCGCCCGTTCGGCCAGTTCCGCCACCCTGGCCAGGGTGGGGCCTGCGATGACCTCGGGCAGCCCGGCCATGAAGTCCTTCTCCCGCTCGATGCCCACGACGTCCGCGCTGACCGCGGCCAGCATCGCGAGGAGCGTGGCGGAGTCGCCGCCGAGCCGGTGGAAGTCCGCGTCCGCGCCGAGCCGGTCGATGTCCACCATGAGGACCCGGGCCCAGATCTTGGCCACCGCGTCCTCGGCCTCGCTGCGCGTCGCGGCACCCGCCGTCACGGAGTCGGCCGCCGGTCCCTCGAAAGGCACGGGCAGCGCCGAGACGTCGACCTTCTCGTTGACGGTGCGGGGCAGGTCGGGGACGACGAATGTCGCGCTGGGCACCATGTAGCGCGGCAGTCGTTGCTCGACGTGTGCGGTGAGCTCCTCGACGGTCGCATCGCCGCGCAGCACGACGTAGGCGCACAGCACCTTGTCCGCCGTGCCCGGCTTGACCAGGCCGGTGGCGAACGCCGTGACCACGGCGGGGTGTTCCTCCAGGGTCCTGGCGATCTCGGCCGGTTCGATGCGGTAGCCGAGCACCTTCACCTGCTCGTCGTTGCGACCGACGGACTCCAGTTCGCCCGAGGGGAGCATGCGGGCCAGGTCGCCGCTGCGGTAGACGCGGGTGCCGTTGGCCAGGGACGTGAATCGTTCGCGGTCGAGGTCGGGGCGGCCGCGGTAGCCGCGCGCCAGCTGGTCGCCCGCCAGGTGCATCTCACCCACCTCGCCCGGGGCGACGAAGCGGCCGTCGCCGTCGAGCAGATGGATCCGGGTGTTGTCGGTGGGCACGCCGATGGGCACGGAGGCCCGTCCGGCGTCGCGCTCGGCGTCGTAGCGCCGCGTCATGCAGCCGATGGTCGTCTCGGTGGGCCCGTACTCGTTGAAGATCCCGCAGTCCGGGCCGAAGAGCCGCTGGGCGCGGTCCGCGACCGGGGTGCGCAGCAACTCACCGCCCGCGATCACGGCGCGGAATCCGCTCGGCGCGAGATCGAAGCGGCTGATGAGGTCGAGGTGGGTGGGGGTGAGCTTGAGCGCGTTGGCACCCGAGTTCTCCAGCATGTCCCGCAGGACCACGTGGTTGGGCTCGTCCGGCACCAGCGCGATCGAACCGCCCGCGAGGAGCGGCACGAAGAGCGCCGTGTTGGACAGGTCGAAGGCGAGCGAGGTGAACAGCGGGAAGCGGGAGGTGGCGTTTACGCCGTAGACCCGGGTCGCCCAGCTGACGAAGGTGGTCAGCTGGCGGTGCTCGATCTCGACGCCCTTGGGACGCCCCGTCGACCCCGATGTGTAGATCACGTACGCGAGGTCCCCGGGCCGCACGTCGACGCCGGCCGGCCTGCGCGTGGACTCCGCGAGGTCCTCCAGGAGCACCGTCCGCGCTCCGGCCGAAGCGGCGAACTCCCGGTCTGCGTGAGCTCGTTCGGTCAGGCAGATGGTAACCCCGGCGTCCGCCACCAGGTCGGCGAGCCGGTGGTCGGGCTGCTGAGGGTCGAGCGGCAGATACGCGGCGCCTGCCTTGAGCACGCCCCAGACCGCCGCCATGCCCGCGACCGTGCGGCCCGCGAGGAGCCCCACGAGGGTGTCGCGGCCGACGCCGCGGTCGAGCAGTTCGGCCGCGACGGCGTCCGCCCGCCTGTCCAGCTGACGGAACGTCACGTCTCCTTCGGGGCCGGCCAGCGCGATGGCATCCGGGTTCCTGTCGGCCTGTTCCCGGAACTGCTGGACCACCGTTCCGGGGTGGGCCAGGGGACGCGCGGTGTCGTTGGCGTCCCACTCGCGGTGGGCGCGTGGGGAGAGCGCTTCCTCGATCCGGTCGAGCAGCGCCTCGGCCCGCTCAGGCGTCTGCGGTCCGTCGTACCAGCCGATGGTGATCTCCGTGCGGCCGCCGCACTCCACCGCGTTGATCTCGGGCGGGCCGAGCGGGCCCGCGTTGGGCAGCGAGTACACAGTCGTGGCGTGGAATGTGTCCGTGCTGAAGTCGGCCAGGTCCACCTTGCCGACGTGCGACAGCGTCGCCAGGCTGCTGTAGCGGTCGTGCTGTGCGGAGAACGCGTCGAGCCCCATGATCTGCCGGCTCAGCACGGTCAGGTCCTGCGTGGGCAGCGTGGGGTCGACACGGGCCGCGAGGTCCTGCCGGCCGGTGAGGATCGACAGGAGCTGCTCGTGCGCCTGCTCCCAGGTGGAGCCCGCGCGCACCTCGTACAACGGGTTGTTGGTGAGGTTGCCGGTCGAGCGGACACCGGGCAGGTACCTGCGCAGGTCGACCGGGACGAGGAAGCGTCCGGTGCTCAGCCCGCAGGCCTGGGTGACCGCCAGCGCGACCTTCGCCACCAGCGCCGGGTGCGTGCCGTCGACGGTGCGCCGCCGCCAGAAGAACGCGTGCTGGTCCTGCGGGCGGGAGCCGAGCGACGAGGGCCAGTCGAGATCGGGCTCGATGTCGCGGCTCTCGGGGGCGCCCGCCTGCTCGATCAGCTCGCACTCCGTGATGCGCGAGGGCGCGCCGAGCGGCTCCTCGCCGCGCAGCACGCGGAAGATGTCGTCGGCCCAGGCACGCACACCCTGGCCGTCCATGACAGCGTGGAAGGCCCGCAGGATCAGCGTGTCCGACGCTTCGCCCGGCTGCAGCAGGATCTCGCAGGTGGGGCCGCCGTCACGGCCCATGAGGGGGCTGTGCAGCCGCTCGGTGCCCGCGAAGGTGCGCGGGTCGAAGGAGTCGGCGGGCAGGACCCGCACGGCCGGGGCCGTGCCGCTGTCCACCCATGTCATGCCCTGCCGGGTCAGCCGCGCCCCGGGACAGGCCCGGGACGCGGTCTCCACCGCGCGGGTCAGCTCGTCGGGGTCGATGCGCCCCGCGCCCTCCACCACGATCTGGATGACGCCGGGAACCGAGTCGGGGTAGACCAGGAACCATGTCTCCGTGGGTGAGACAGGTCGGCTGTAGGTGCTGTCGTCCTCACCCGGGGACATGGGAGTACCTCAATTCGGTTCGATCGGTGTCGGTGCGCTCGTGTGCGGCCGACGCTGCGGTCAGACGGCGCCGAGAACCTGGCCGTCCTGTCGCCGCATGGCGCGGGACCTGCGGAAGTCCAGGTGCACGAAGACGCGTTGCAGCCAGCGGTCCCGGCCGTCGTACCGCGGCTGGAAGGCGCTGCGCCCGTGCAGGGCGAGTCGGTTGTCGACGAACGCCAGGTCACCGGGGTGCAGGATCAGCGTGTGGGCGATCTGCTCGATGACCGACTCGAGCTGCGCCATCGCTTCGCCGGCCTCGTCGTCGACCGGGAGCGTGCTGCTGAAGTCGACCTTCAGGTTGGGGTCGTCGATGCTTCCGCTGAGGATGCCGTGCGGCTCCTGCATGCCGTCCTCCAGCTCGAAGGAGGCGGGCGCGACGGTGACGAAGCGGGGCTGGTGGAGGACATCCCGAGTGCGGTCGGACAGCAGCGGGAGCGCGTTGCGTACGGAGGCCACCCGCAGTCCCGCGATGTTCTCGTGGTCGTTGCGCAGGCACATCAGGCCGACCAGATCGGGCTTGTGCTCATGAAACGCGTTCTCTGTATGCATGTTGAGCTTGATGGAGCCCGCGTTCCCCTGGAATTCCTCCAGGCCGGGCACCGGCACCACGTCCTGGACGAGCGCGCCCGACTTCTCCTTGTCGAACGCGATCACCTCGCCCATCGCCATGGCGATGAGGACCAGCGAGGCCGCCGACGTGCTGCTCTCGCGCTGCACCGAGCCGCGGACCACCGGGGTGTCGGGCACCGTCTCCGGGTCCACCGGCAGATTGCGGACCAGCAGCATCGCCTCGCGGCCGGAGTTCCAGGTGAACTGGCGCAGCACCTGGCGCAGGCGCGGCGGCAGCAGGCAGGAGAGTTCCCTTGCCTTGCCTATCCAGTCTGGGTCGTCGACCAGTTGTGGTGCGGTGTCCCTCAGCCGGACTGCCAGGGCGGTCAGCTCAGCCTTTTCCCGGCCATCGAGGGAGATCTGGGCATCATCGCCGATTTTCGGCCTTGCTTCGACAGGCATAATCAACCATTCGTTGGCAGAGTTGATGCGAACCACGGGCCCACCAAGTCGACTCCGATTCGGAGACTACGAATCGGGTCAAACTCGCGGCAACCCCTAACCGCCGCCGCCGACCCCTGTACGAGGTGCGGCGGCGGACCCGCTCAGCAGCCCTCGCTCCTGAGCCATTCCTGCATCTGACGGGCGACGTCCGCCCCGTGGTCGCCGATCAGGGTGAAGTGGTCACCCGGGGCGTCGACGGCCGTGTGCGGCAGGGGCCAGAAAGCGCGCCAGTCGCCCTCCCCCGTCCACTCGCTCAGGGGGGTACTCGCCCGCATCAGGAGTGTGGGCACATCGACCGGCTGGGGCGTCACGCCGTGCAGGAGCGGGAGATACGCGGCCCAGGCGGTGGTGCGGAAGTCGTCCATCGGCGTGTAGGCGCTGTCCCGCTCCAGCATCCCGTCCAGGAGCTCGGGGACCCACTGTGCCATCACTTCGCTGTCCGTGGGGTAGCTGTCCAGGAGCACCACGGCGGCGGGCGGGCGGCCCTGCCCGGCCAGCTCGTGCGCGAGGGAGTTGGCCAGTTGCGCGCCACCGGAGTGGCCGGTCAGCACGAACGGCCCGTCCCCCGCGGTGCGCAGGACCGAGTCCGCGTGCGTACGCATCAGGACGTCGTAGGAGGCAGGCAGCGCCTCGTCGGCGGCGAAGCCCGGGGGCGGCAGCGCGTACACGCTGCGCGACCCGCGGAACCCGGCCGCGAGTCTCGCGTACTCGTGCGCTCCGGAGAGCATCGACATCGTGCAGCAGCAGAAGACCGGGGGCAGCTCCGCGCCGGACCCGGCCCGCCGGCCACCGGCCGTGCCCCGTCCCCTGCCCGACGCGAGACGTACGACGGTGGCGGGGCGCGGCAGGTCGGACGGCTCCGTGTAGACCGGGCGGAACTCGGCGAGCCGCAGCAGGACCTTCGCGTACTCGGTGGACTCCCCCTGGGAACGCGTGTGCCGGAACAGTTGGCCGAGGATGCCGCCGCTGCCCGCGGCGGGACTCCTGCCGGCCGCCGGCGCGGCGGCCGCGCCTTCGGTGACGCCCTCGCCCTCCTCCGCGCCGGTGGTGCCGTCGGTGAGCACGGCCGACAGGTGCCGGGCCAGCTCGGACGGCGTGGAGTGGTCGAACAGGAGCGTGCCGGAGAGGTCGTCGAGGCCGGTCGCCGCCTGCAGGGCGTCGCGCAGCTCCAGCGCCGTCAGGGAGTCGAAGCCCTGCTCCAGGAAGTCCCGGTCGGCATCTACGGAGTCGGCCGACGCATGGCCGAGCACCGCCGCCGCACGGCCGCGGACCAGGTCGAGCAGCAGCTGATGGCGGTCGGGCGGCGAGCAGCTCTCCAGCTGGGCGGCGAGCGCCGCCGGGAACTCGTCCCGCAGCGCCTCCGTCACCGGGGCGGTGAGCACCGCCCGTGCCTCGGGGATCCCGGTGAACAGCGCACTGGGCCGGGCGACGGTGAACGCGGGCGTGAACCGCGCCCAGTCGATGTCGGCGATGGCCACGCAGGTGTCGTCGTGGTCCAGCGCCTGCTGGAGCGCGATCACGGCCGGGCCGGGGCGCAGCGGGCGCACCCCGCGCCTGCGCAGCTGCTCGTCGGCGGCCCCGGAGGACGAGCCGGCCCACGGTACCCAGGCGATGGACGTGCCGGGCAGGCCGCGGTCCCTGCGCGCCTCCACGAGGGCCTCCATGGCGGCGCCGACCGCCGCGCGGACGACGAATCCGCCGCTGCCCCAGGTGGCCGCGGTGGAGGAGAACACCACAAACGCCTCGAGTTCGGGAGCGGTGAGCGCCCCGTCGAGAAGCCGGGCGAGTCCGGTCTCCGCGCGCACGGCCCGCGCCAGCTCGGCGGGCTCGGTCTCGGCCAGCGGGACGCCCGCCTCGGTCGGCAGCGCCATGTGCACGACGGCGGTGACACGGCTCAGGCGTGCGAGCTGCCCGATCCGGGCGCCCAGGTCGGGGCAGTCCTCCACATGGCCGGGCAGCACGGTCACCTTCGCGCCCGCGGCGGTCACCCGCTCCTCCACGACCGCGGCCCGCTCGGCGTCGGCACCGGCGAGGACCACGTGGTCGGCGCCCTGTTCGGCCAGCCACTCGGCCACATGAACGGCGCGCTCGTCCGCCGAGCCGGTCAGCAGGACGGTGCCGTGCGGGGTCCAGCGGCGCACCGACTCCCGGTTCTCGGTGCCGGCGCGCACCAGCCGGCGCCCCAGTACTCCCGAGGCGCGCACGGCAAGCTGGTCCTCGCGATCCGCGGCACTGAGCACCCCCACGAGGCGGTCGAGCGCGGCCTCGTCCTGGGCGGTGGGCAGGTCGACCACCCCACCCCACCGCTCGGGGTGCTCCAGCGCCACGACCCTGGCCAGGCCCCAGAGCTGAGCGGCGACCGGATCCGGGGCGGGGTCGGTGCCGACGGCCCGCACGGCGCCCGAGGTAAGACACCATAGGGGCGCCGAGACGCCGTTGTCGCCCAGTGCCTGCAGCAGGGCGGCCGTCGCCGCGAACGCGTCGTCGGGGCAGCTCCCGTCCCCGGGTTCGGCCAGTGCCTCGAGTGACACCACGCCCGCCAGCGGGGGCAGCGCGGGGTCGGGATACAGCCGGTTCACGGCGTCGGCGAGGGTGTCCCGGTCCGCGCCGGCGAGGGGGACGCGGAGCACTGCGGCCCCGTGGGCGCGCAACACCCGCGTCACGCTCGCCGCGGGCGCCGTGTCCGGGCCGACGACCAGCCAACTTCCGCACAGTGACACGGAGTCCGGGACCGTGACCGGCTCCCAGGCCGTCCGGTAGCGCCAGTCGCTGGTCAGCGCGGAGCGCGTGGAGCGCTTGCGGTAGGCGGCCAGGGCCGGAAGGACCGTGCGCAGCGCGTCCTCGTCCTCCTCCGGCGCTTCCAGGAGCCGCGCCACCGCGGTGGGCCCGCCGTGTTCCACCGCGCTCCAGAAGCCGCCGTCCTCGGCCGCTGGTTCCGGCACGCCGGCGCGGGCCTCGGGGGGCGCGGGCCAGTACCGCTGCCGCTGGAAGGCGTACGTCGGCAGGTCGACGCGGCGTGTGCCGCGGCCTGCGAACACCGCGTCCCAGTCGACGGTCCCGCCCTGCACATGCAGTTCGGCGAGCATGGTGAAGAGCGAGTGCGCCGCAGGCCTGTCGCGTCGCTGCGCGGCGGTGAGCAGCGGCTGCGGGGCATCGGTGCGGTCGGCGGCCAGGCAGCCGCGGGCGAGCGCGGTCAGCACTCCGTCGGGCCCCAGCTCCACGAACGTGGTGACGCTGTCGTCGCTCAGCCGGCGCACGGCGTCGGCGAACCGGACGGTCTCCCTGACCTGCCGGGTCCAGTAGTCGGCGGAGATCGCCTGGTCCGCGGTGAGCCGTTCGCCGGTGAGCGCGCTGACGACGTCGATCTCCGGCCGGCGGAACGTCAGGCCCTCGGCGACGGACCTGAAGTCGGCCAGCATCGCGTCCATGTGGGCCGAGTGGAAGGCGTGGCTGGTCCGCAGCTCCTTGTGCCTGCGGCCACGCGCCGCCCACAGCGCCACGACCTCGTCGACCGACGCGCGGTCGCCGGAGACGACGACGGCCGCGGGGCCGTTGACGGCGGCGATCGACAGGGCGGCGTCGGGGCGGCCCGCGAGCGAGCCGCGCACCTGTTCCAGCGACTCCCGCACCTCCCGCTCCGACGCCTCGATGGAGACCATGCCGCCGCCCGCGGGCATCGCCTGCATCAGCCGGCCGCGCGCCGCGACCAGCGTGCAGGCGTCCTCCAGGGAGAGGACGCCCGCGACGTGCGCGGCGGCAAGCTCTCCCACCGAGTGACCGACCACCGCGTCCGGGCGCACCCCCCATGACTCCAGGAGCCGGTGGAGTGCCACTTCGAAGGCGAACAGCGCGGGCTGGGCGTACTCGGTCCGGTCCAGCAGGTCCGCGCCGGTGCCGCTCATCACCGCACGCAGCGGCGTCCGCAGGTACAGGTCGAAGCGGGCACAGGCGGCGTCCAGGGCTTCGGCGAACGCGGGGAACAGCCCGTGGAGTTCCTCCGCCATGCCGAGGCGCTGGCTGCCCTGCCCGGTGAACAGGAAGGCGGTGCCGCCCGCCACGCGCACCGCGCCGCGGACCACACCGGGCCCCGGCTCGCCCGCGGCCACCGCCGTGAGCCCCCGCAGCAGAGCGGCGCGGTCGGACGCCAGAAGCACCGCGCGGCGGTCCAGGGCCGCGCGGGACACGGCCAGGGACCGCCCGAGGTCCGTCAGCGGTACGTCCGGGGTCTCACGCAGCCGGTCGACGAGCCGGGCCGCCTGTCCGCGCAGCGCCTCGTCCGTCCGCCCGGACACCAGGAGCGGCACGACGGGCAGCGGGGCGCCCTCGGCCCCGGCGTCCGAGGCTTCCGCGTCCGGGGCGTCCGAGGCTTCCGTGTCCGGGGCCTGTTCGAGGATCAGGTGGGCGTTGGTGCCGCTCAGCCCGAAGGCGGAGACCCCGGCCCGCCGAGGCCGCCCGGTGTCCGGCCAGGTGACGGCCTCGGTCAGCAGCGACACGGCGCCGCTCGACCAGTCGACGTGCGGGGTCGGCGCGTCGATGTGCAGGGTGCGCGGCAGCACACCGTGGTCGAGCGCGAGCACCGTCTTGATCGCGCCGATCGCCCCGGCCGCGGCCTGCGTGTGGCCGATGTTCGACTTGACCGTGCCGAGCAGCAATGGCCGCTCGGCGAACCGCTGTCGGCCGTACGTCGCGAGCAGCGCCTGCGCCTCTATCGGGTCGCCCAGCGTCGTGCCCGTACCGTGTGCCTCCACCGCGTCGATGTCGGCGGGCGCCAGTCCGGCATCGGCGAGGGCCTGGCCGATCACCCTGCGCTGGGCCGGCCCGCTGGGCGCGGTCAGGCCGTTGCTCGCGCCGTCCTGGTTGACGGCGCTGCCTCGCACCACGGCCAGGACCTGGTGGCCATTGCGCCGTGCGTCGGACAGCCGCTCCAGGAGCAGTACGCCCACGCCCTCGCCCCAGCCGGTGCCGTCGGCGGCCGCCGCGAACGACTTGCACCTGCCGTTGCCGGCCAGCCCTCCCTGCTTGCTGAACTCGACGAACGCGCCGGGGGACGCCATGACCGTCACACCGCCCGCAAGCGCCAGCGAGCACTCGCCGCCGCGCAGCGAACGCACGGCCAGGTGGAGCGCCACCAGCGACGAGGAGCAGGCGGTGTCCACGGTCACCGCCGGTCCCTCCAGGCCGAAGGTGTAGGAGAGCCGGCCCGAGAGGACGCTGCCCGCGCTGCCGGTGAGCAGGAAGCTCTCGCTGCCCTCGGCGTCGCCGTACATGCCCGCGCTGTACCCCGAGGACGAGGCGCCCACGAACACCCCGGTGCGGGTGCCCCGTACGGACGTGGGGTCGACTCCGGCCCTTTCGAGCACCTCCCAGGTGGCTTCGAGGAGGAGCCGCTGCTGCGGGTCCATCGCCAGCGCCTCGCGGGGGCTGATGCCGAAGAGCACCGGGTCGAATGCGTCGGCGTCGTGGACGAAGCCGCCCTCCGGAGTGATGCCCGAATCCCCCAGGCCGCGCAGCCAGTCCACGTCCCAGCCGCGCCCGTCGGGGAAGCCGGACATGGCGTCCGCGCCGTCCAGGACGAGCCGCCAGAGGTCTTCCGGTGACCGGACGCCGCCCGGGAGGCGGCAGCTCATCGCCACGACGGCGATGGGCTCGGTGCGTTCGTCGACGAGACGCTGGTGCTGTTGACGCAGCCGCTCGTTCTCCACGAGAGACGTCCTCAGTGCCTGGACGATCTCTTCGACCTGCGTCCCCATCATGTACTCCACACTGGTCGTCGCATCAGCGGTTCGCACCTCGGCAGTTCGCGCGTCGGCCGTTCGCGCGTCAGCAGTTCCGGCATCAGGCGTCCTTCGTTCCGGTCGCCATCCGGACGAGGTCGTCGATGTCCATGGCATTGATCTCGTCCACCCGGTCCCCGGACTCGGGCGCCTCCCGGCCCGCCCCCGCCTCTTCCGCATCGGCGGCACCGGCAAGGCGCAACAGCTGGTCCAGCAGACCTGCCTCGCGGATCCTGGCGATCGGCACGGCGGCGAGTACGGCACGCGCCTCGGCGTCGTCCGAGGTCTCGGCGCCCGCGCCGTCGGGCCCGGCGCCCCGGCCAGTGTCCACCGGCAGCAGTTCACGGCGCAGCCGGTCGCGCAGCGCCACCGGGGACGGCTCGTCGAAGACCACGGTGGTCTCGAGACGCACACCGGTGGCCGCGGTGAGCCGGTTGCGCAGATCGACCGCCATGACCGAGTCGAACCCCAGCTCCTTGAAAGCGCGTTGGGGCTCCACGGCGTGGGCGGAGGGGTGCCCCAGCGCGGCGGCCGCCTCGGTGCGCACCAGTTCCAGGAGCGTCCTGTCGCGCTCCGCGTCCGACGCCGATGCGAGCCGCTCCCGAAGGCCGGCGGCCGGCAAGGCGGCCGTGTCCTCGGTCGGCTCGTCGGTCCGCAGGGCGGCGGCGGCCTCGGGGACGTCCTCGATCAGCGGCCGGGCCCTGGAGATGGTGAAGGCCGGCGCGAACCGCGTCCAGTCGATGTCGGCGACGGTCAGACAGGTCTCGCCCTGCTCCACGGCCTGGACGAGCGCCCGCACGGCCGGCTCGGCCGCCATCGGCCGCAGTCCGCGGCGGACGAGGGTGTCCTCGGCAGCGGCGTCGACCATACCGCCGCCCGCCCAGCCGCCCCAGGCGACCGAGGTCGCGGGCAGCCCCCGGGACCTGCGGTGGTCCGCCAGGGCGTCGAGAGAGCAGTTGGCGACGGCGTACGCGCCCTGCGCGGCACCACCCCAGACCGCCGCCCCCGAGGAGAACAGGACGAAGGCGTCCAGCGAGCCGTCGGTGAACAGTTCGTCCAGGTACGCCGCGCCTGCCGCTTTCGTCGCCATGACGCGGGCGAACTGCGCCGGGTCGGATTCCCTGAGGCCCGACTGCAGCGTCTCCCCCGCGGCGTGCACCACCGATCGGATGGGCGCGCCGTCGGCCGCCTCCACCTCCTTGACCAGGGCGGCCAGGGCCGTGCGGTCCGAGACGTCGCAGGCCACCAGGGTCACCCTGGCTCCCATGGCGGTCAGTTCGGCTTCGAGCGCGGCCGCGCCGGGGGTGCCGGCGCCCCTGCGCCCGGTCAGCACCAGATGCTCCGCGCCGTGCCCGGCGAGCCAGCGGGCTACGTGACCGCCGAGGGCCCCCATGCCGCCGGTGACCAGCGCGGTGCCGCGCGGCCGCCAGGGCTTCGCGGCCTTCATGCGGTCGGCGGGTGCCCGCACCAGCCTGCGTACGACCACGCCCTGGGATCGCAGGGCCAGTTGGTCCTCGTCACCAGCTCCGGCGAGCAGTCCGCACACCCGCGCGGCCGACTTCTCGTCGAGCACGGCCGGCAGGTCGATGAGGCCGCCCCAGCGCTCCGGGTGCTCAAGACCGATCACCCGGCCGAGCGCCCAGGTCTGCGCCTGGACCGGCCGCGCGAGCGGCTCGGCGCGGCTCACCGTGACCGCTCCCCGTGTCAGGCACCACAGGGGTGCGGTGACGTCCAGGTCCGTCATGGCCTGGACGAGGGAGGTGGTCAGCGCGACGCCCGCGGGAACCACCGGGTGGAAGGGGTCGGGGCGTTCGTCCTGCGCGAGGAAGGAGAGGACACCGTCGACGGGCCCGTCGGCGAGCGCGTCCCCGAGCCACTGGAGGGCCATGGCCCGTCCCGTGTCGTCGACCTCGAAGGGCACGCGTACGGTACGTACCCCTCGCCGGGCCAGCTCCTGCTCCACCGCACGGACGGGCTCGTCGTCCGTCGCTCCCTGCGAGGTGACGACCAGCCAGGTCCCGGACGGCAGGGCGCCGCCCGGCGCGGCGGCGCCCTCCAGCGGCTTCCAGACGACGCGGTACCGCCAGCCGTCCAGGACGGACTGCTCGCGCTGCTGCCGTCGCCAGGAGGACAGCGTGGGAAGCACGTCCGACCAGGAGTCCCGGCCGTCCGCGCCGATCCCCAGGGTGTCGGCGAGCGTCCCGAAGTCCTGGTTCTCCACGGCGTCCCAGAACGCCGTGTCCATCGGGTCGCCGCCGTGTGCCGCCGGGGTGGCTGGGGCCATGGGCTTCGGCCAGTAGCGCCGGCGTTGGAAGGGGTAGGTGGGCAGGTCCACGTGGGTCGTGGGCTGTCCGGCGAAGACTGCCTGCCAGTCCAGCTGGACGCCGTGGACGTGGGCCTCGGCGAGAGAGGTCATGAAGC
>NZ_BAABCQ010000172.1:0-16068 GCF_039539045.1 Streptomyces marokkonensis | reverse complement strand
CCTGTGGGAGAGTAGGACGCCGCCGAACAATCATTGCGAGAAAGCCCCGCACCGGGAACGGTGCGGGGCTTTTCTGCGTTTCAGGACAATGAGAGTAGCGAGGTAATGGCGGGGCCGGTCGGCCCCGCGCCCCACTCCGTGCCGCCGGTTACAAGCGTCCCGCTGCCTTCAGCTCCAGGTAGGCGTCGGCCAGTGCCGGGGCCAGTTCGTCAGGAATCGCGTCGACGATCGTTACGCCGTACCGGCGAAGCTGGTCCGCGGTGCGGCGGCGTTCCGCCTGGGCCTGCGCCGCCGCTGCGGCCTCGTACACGGCGTCCACGTTCCCGCGAGCCCGGGCCATCCGTGAGATGTGCGGATCCGCCACCGATGCCACGACGACCGTGTGGCGCTGAGTCAGTTGTGGCAGGACGGGGAGCAGCCCTTCCTCGATCGGTGCGGCGTCGAGTGTCGTGAACAGCACGACCAGGGAGCGGCGCGGGGCCGACCGGAGGGCGGTGGCGGTGAGGCCGCGTGCGTCGGTCTCCACGAGCTCCGGCTCCAGGGTCGACATCGCGTTGACCAGGGAGGGCAGTACATCGCCTGCCGTGCGGCCCTGGACGAGGGCACGCACTCGACGGTCGTACGCGAGGAGGTCGACGCGGTCGCCGGCGCGGCAGGCCAGGGCGGCCAGAAGCAGGGCGGCGTCCATGGAGGCGTCGAGGCGGGGGGCGTCGCCCACACGGCCGGCCGAGGTGCGGCCGGTGTCGAGGACGAGCAGGATGTGGCGGTCCCGTTCGGGCCGCCACGTGCGGACGGCGACGGTGGACTGGCGGGCTGTCGCACGCCAGTCGATGGAACGGGTGTCGTCGCCGGGAACGTACTCGCGCAGGCTGTCGAACTCCGTGCCCTGCCCGCGGGTGAGCACGCTGGTGCGGCCGTCGAGTTCACGCAGGCGGGACAGCTTGGAGGGGAGATGCTTGCGGCTGGTGAACGGGGGCAGGACACGTACCGTCCAAGGGACCTTGTGGGTGCCCTGGCGGGCGAAAAGTCCCAGAGGGCCGTACGAGCGGATCGTGACGCGGTCCGCCCGGCGGTCGCCGCGACGGGTGGGGCGGAGACGGGTGGTGACGCGACGGCGTTCACCGGCGGGCACCGTCAGACGGTGGCGGGAGGCGGACGTCTCCGCGCCGGACTGCCGGCTGCTGGGAGGCCAGGCGTCGCGGAGATGGGCGCGGAGCGGACGGTGGGCCGGGTTGGTGACCGTCAGGGTGACGTCGGCGGTGTCGCCCAGGCGCGTGGAGGTGTCGCCGGAGCGGCTCAGGAGCAGGCGTCGTACGGGGGCGGCCAGAGCGAAGTCGCAGGCGCACGCGGCGGCCAGCGGGGCGTTGACCGCGAGGACGCCCGTCCAGCTGGGGTCCCAGATACCGATCGGGACGGAGCCGATGGCCGCGAGGAGTGCGGCACGTCCGGTGAGTGCCATCAGCGGGGAACGGGGACGTGGGCGAGGATCGCGTTGATCACGGAGTCCGTGGTCACGCCCTCCATCTCGGCCTCCGGACGGAGCTGGACACGGTGCCGGAGGGTGGGGAGGGCCAGGGCCTTCACGTCGTCGGGGGTGACATAGTCGCGGCCCGTCAGCCAGGCCCAGGCGCGGGCCGTGGAGAGCAGCGCCGTGGCCCCGCGGGGGGAGACCCCGAGGGTGAGGGACGGCGAGTCGCGGGTGGCGCGGCAGATGTCGACGACGTAGGCCGTGATCTCGGGGGAGATCGTCGTCCTGGACACCTCCGTGCGGGCGGCCTCCAGGTCGGCGGCGTTCGCCACGGGGCGTACGCCGGCGGCGCGCAGGTCGCGCGGGTCGAAGCCCGAGGCGTGCCGGGTGAGGACGTCGATCTCGTCCTGCCGGGAGGGGAGCGGGACGGTGAGCTTGAGGAGGAAGCGGTCCAGCTGGGCTTCCGGGAGGGGGTAGGTGCCCTCGTACTCGACCGGATTCTGGGTCGCCGCGACCAGGAACGGCTCGGGGAGCGGGCGAGGCGTGCCGTCGACCGTGACCTGGCGCTCCTCCATGGCTTCGAGGAGGGACGACTGGGTCTTCGGGGGCGTGCGGTTGATCTCGTCGGCGAGGAGCAGGTTGGTGAAGGCCGGGCCGGGCTGGAAGGAGAACTCGGCGGTGCGGGCGTCGTAGACCAGGGAGCCGGTGACGTCGCTCGGCATCAGGTCGGGGGTGAACTGGACGCGCTTCGTGTCGAGTTCCGTGGCGGCGGCCAGGGCGCGGACCAGGAGGGTCTTGGCGACTCCGGGGACGCCTTCGAGGAGGACGTGGCCGCGGCACAGGAGCGCCACGACGAGACCGGTGACGGCGGCGTCCTGGCCGACCACGGCCTTGGCGATCTCGGCGCGCAGGGCCTCCAGGGCGGCGCGGGCGTCGCCCGGGTCCCCGGTCCGCCCGGCGTTGTCAGTGGTCGGGTCCATCATGGACGGCGTACCTCTCTTTCGAGGGCGTCGAGTTGGTCGGCGAGTGCGATGAGGGCCGCGTCGTCACCGGGCGGCGGGCCGAAGAGGAGGGTGTGCGGGGACTGTCCGCCGCGGTGTTCGTCGTGTTCGCCGCGGAGGCGGGCGGACAGTGCGGGGAGCAGGGCTTCGGGCGTGTGCGCCTGGGTGGCGGTGACGCCTACGAGGGGGGCGAGGCGGGTGCGGGTGGCGGAGCGCAGAGCGGTGGCCGCGCGGTCGCGGGCGCCCGCCTTGCGGTAGAGGCGGGCGCGGCCTTCGGCGGTTTCGGAGGCGCGGATCGCCACGGGGAGTTTTTCGGGCACCAGGGGGCCGAGCCGACGTGCCCGCCACAGAGCGGCGAGGGCGGCGGCGACGAAGAGCTGCAGGGTGCCCCAGAGCCAGCCGGAGGGGAGCAGGTCGAAGAAGCTGCGCTCGTCGTCCGGGGCGGTGGTGTCGGAGAGCGAGGGGAGGTACCAGACCAGGTGGTCGCGGGAGCCGAGGAGTTGGAGGGCGAGCGAGGCGTTGCCGTGCTCGCCGAGGTGGTTGTTGTAGAGGATGTCGGGCGCGCCGAGGACGACGGTGTCCCCCGGGGCGCCCTCCTGGGCCGCCTCTCCGGATGCCCCGGGGATGCGCAGCAGGGTGGCCAGGCGTCGGCTGGGGTAGCAGGCGTCGGCTTCGGCGTGGGCGCTGCTGTAGCGGATGCCGCCGGTGTCGGCGGTGCCCGCGCGCCGGGCGGCGGGCAGGTCGCAGTCGGGGGCCAGCGTCGAGTCGAGGCTGAGCGCGGGGTCGGCGGTGACGCCGGGGGCGAGGCGTTCGACGGCGGGACCGCCCGGAGCCACGAGCACGGTACGGCCGCCGGAGCCCTCGGTCGCGGAGTGCAGCCGCCTCTGCTGGTGGTCGGTCAGGCGGTCGGGGACGGCGACCAGCAGGGTGGTGTCGGGGCCGGCCGCGGCGCGGGCCTCGTCCAGGGTGGTGACCACGCGCGTGGAGACGTCCCGGTCGGCGAGGAGTTCCGCGACGGCCCGGCTGCCGTAGGGGTCGGCGGAGCGCGGGTCGAGTTCGCCGTGCCGGGCGTCGGAGCGGACGACGGCGATCGCGACGGCGCCGACGAGCAACACGACGAGGGCGAGCGCGACGCCTCGCGTGCGTGTCCACACCTGGCGGGCGGTGGGCGAGGCCGAGGTGGTGGGGAGCGTGGCCTCGGTGGTCATCCGGCGGCTCCCTGGCGGGCGTTCGGGTCGGTGCTGTCGGCATTGCCGGCGTTGTCGGCGGTCGTGCTGTTCGCCGGCTGTGGCTTGCTGCGTTCCAGCGCGCGGTCGAGTTCGGCGAGGCGCCGGTACGCCTGCTCGGTACCGGGGCGGCCGCCGTACGTGACGTCGTCGAAGTCGCGGGCGGCGGCGCGCAGTCCGGCGCCGTGCGCGGGCAGGGCGCGGCCGGCTTCGGTGGCAGCCTCGTCGGCGGTGCGGCCGGGGCGGATGTCGAGGAGGGCGCGTTCCTCCAGGGCACGGACGACGGCCCGCATGCGTTCCTGGACGGCCTGGTTCCAGTGGCCCTGGGCGGCGTGCGCGTCGGCGGCGGCGCGGTGGTCGGCGGCGCTGCGGGGGCGGTCGTCGAACAGGGCGGGGGCGGAGGCCGCCCGGCGGCGCGGGGTGCCCAGGCGCCACCAGAGGGCGCCCAGCACCGCCACGACGGCCACGATGACGACGACCAGGCCGAGCGTCCCGCCGGGGGTCGCGGTGGAGGCACTGCCGAACAGGTCTTCGATCCAGTCCCAGAAGGCGTTGAGGGCGCGCTGGAGCCGGCTGGGGTCGTTCTCGTGGTACATCCGCTTGGACAGCTCATGCCGCGCGGCCTCCCGTGCGGGGTCGCGCGGGATCGTCACCGGCGGTTCGTCGCCGGAGCGCGACAGCGCCGGCACGGTGCTGTCGCCTGCCCGCGACAGCGTCCGTACGGCGGTGCGTGACAGCACCTCTGTGAGGCCTCCCCCCGCCGGGCTCACCGCATCAGCTCCCCGGTGTGGTGCCGGGCGCGCCGGTGTCCCGGAGACCGGCGGCACGGGCCAGTTCGAGGTCGAGGGCCTCGCGGCGGATCCGCTGGTCGATGTAGAGCAGCACGGTGACGCCCGCCGTGATCGGGAAGGTGATCATGGAGCCGATCACCGAGCCGATGCCGGTGACGACGAGGAACGTCCAGCCGAGGCCCCCGGTGCCTTCCAGGAAGCCGCCGACGCCGTCGCTGCCGAGGGCCGCCGCGAGGAAGGTGAAGGGGATGATGATGATCGACGTGACGACGTAGGCGATGATCGTCGCGAGCAGCTGGATGCCGAAGACCCGCCACCAGGAGCCCCGCACCAGCTTCCCGGAGCGGCTCATCGCCTTCTTGACGCCCTGCTTCTCCAGCATCAGCGCCGCGGACGCCAGCGAGAAGCGGACTATGAGCCAGACCGCGACGACGCCGGCTGCCAGGACCCCCAGGACGGTCAGGGCCAGGCCCGCGTCGCCACTTCCCGCGGCCGCGACGAGGAGACCGGGTGCCAAGCCGACCGTGACGATGCCGGCGACGATGAGCATCAGCAGGATGATCAGGCCGAACAGTCTCAGCACCTGGGGGCGGGCGTCCCGCCAGGCCTCGCCGATGGGCACCGGCCTGCCCAGGACGGCGCGGCTGGTGACCGTCGTCAGCAGCGCGGTGGCCAGGACGGTGCCGATCAGGGAGATCAGCAGGATGACACCCGAGCTGATCGTGGTGTCGGCAAGGGCGTCGCCGAGTTCGCTGAGGGTGGCGTCGGGGTCGTTGAGGGCCTCGCTGCTGATGTCGTCCAGGACCAGGCCCTGGAGCAGCACGACGATGATCTCGGTGAAGACCGCGACGGTCAGCGAGATGCCGAGGACCGTGCGCCAGTAGGTGCGCATGGTGGAGACCGCGCCGTCGAGGATCTCGCCGACGCCGAGCGGGCGGAGCGGGATCACGCCGGGCTTGGCCGCGGGCGGGGGACCGCCCCAGCCACCTCCCCAGCCGCCGTGCCCACCAGGGGGGCCGTAGCCGCCGCCCTGGCCGCCGTAACCGCCAGGAGGACCTCCGTAGCCGCCTCCGGGGGGCGGGGTGCCCCAGCCCTGGTTCGGCGGTGGAGGAGGCGGGGCCTGGCCGGGGCCGGTGGGTGTGGACCACTGCCCGGGGGGCGGCTGCTCCTTGGACCACTTCGTGCCGGGGCTCGTCGGTTCCGCGCCCGGCCGGTCCGCGGGCTGCGCGGGCTGATCGGTGGCGCCGGGGCGGTCGGCGGGCTCGGCGGGGCCGGACGCGCCGGGCTCCCGCCCGTCGGACGGGGCGGATCCGGGCGAGGCCCAGCCCGGAGTGTCGTTCATCGTCGCTCCTTCACGGTGCCCGTCCGCGGTCGCGGCGGCTGGTTGGCAGCCATCGTGCCATGGGGCGGTCGGCCGTGGACCGGCCGCGGTATGGGCTGCGCACCTTCAATTGTCCGTCGGGTAGGGGGCAGACTGACCGCATGGCTGATCAGTACGCGCGAAGCGGCGACGGCAAGCGGCCGACCGGAATACCGGCTCTTCGCTGGGAGGAACCACCCGAGGGGCCGGTTCTGGTCCTGCTGGACCAGACCAGGCTGCCGGCCGACGAGGCCGAGCTGGTCTGCACGGACGCGGCCGTGCTCGTGGAGGCGATCCGCTCGCTCGCCGTGCGCGGGGCGCCGCTGCTCGGCATCGCGGGCGCCTACGGTGTCGCGCTCGCCGCCGCCCGGGGCTTCGACGTCGAGGAGGCCGCGGCAGCGCTGGCGGGGGCCCGCCCCACCGCGGTGAACCTCGCCGTAGGGGTGGGCCGGGCGCGGGCCGCTCATCAGGCGGAGCTCGCCAGGAGCGGTGACACTCCGCAGGCAGCCGCGGCCGCACTGGCCGCGGCGCGGGCGCTGCACCGGGAGGACGCCGAGGCCAGCGCACGGATGGCAGCGCACGGACTGGCGCTGCTGGACGAGTTGCTGCCCGCAGGCGGGCACCGTGTCCTCACCCACTGCAACACCGGTTCGCTGGTGTCGGGCGGTGAGGGAACCGCCTTCGCGGTGGCCCTCGCGGCGCACCGGTCGGGGCGGCTGCGACGGCTGTGGGTGGACGAAACGCGTCCCTTGCTGCAAGGTGCTCGCCTGACGGCATACGAGGCGGCCCGCCACGACATGGCGTACACCTTGCTCACCGACAACGCGGCCGGTTCGCTGTTCGCGGCGGGTGAGGTGGACGCGGTGCTCATCGGTGCGGACCGCATCGCGGCCGACGGTTCGGTGGCGAACAAGGTGGGGAGCTATCCGCTCGCCGTGCTCGCGAGGTACCACCACGTGCCGTTCATCGTGGTGGCCCCGGTCACGACGGTGGATCCGGACACGCCGGACGGGGCGTCCATCGAAGTGGAGCAGCGCCCCGGATACGAAGTGACCGAGGTCACAGCACCTCAGGTGCCGGTGGCCGGAGCGGGAGGCGGGATTCCGGTGGCACCCCTGGGGACCCAGGCGTACAACCCGGCGTTCGATGTGACTCCGCCCGAACTGGTGACGGCGATCGTCACCGAGGAGGGCGCGGTTTCTCCCGTGACGACCGCGGCTCTCGCGGAGCTGTGTGCCAGGTCACGCCAGGTAACGATTAGCTAATGGGATGATGTCGTTTATGAAGGGACGAGTCCTTGTCGTCGACGACGACACCGCACTGGCCGAGATGCTCGGCATTGTGCTGCGTGGTGAGGGTTTTGAGCCGTCTTTCGTAGCCGACGGTGACAAGGCGCTGGCCGCCTTCCGGGAGACCAAGCCGGACCTGGTGCTCCTCGACCTGATGCTGCCCGGTCGGGACGGCATCGAGGTGTGCCGCCTGATCAGGGCGGAGTCGGGTGTGCCGATCGTGATGCTGACGGCGAAGAGTGACACCGTCGATGTCGTGGTGGGTCTGGAGTCCGGTGCCGACGACTACATCGTGAAGCCGTTCAAGCCGAAGGAGTTGGTGGCCCGTATCAGGGCGCGCCTGAGGAGGTCCGAGGAACCGGCACCGGAGCAGCTCGCCATAGGCGACCTGGTCATCGACGTGGCCGGTCACTCCGTGAAGCGGGAGGGTCAGTCGATCGCGCTGACGCCGCTGGAGTTCGACCTGCTGGTGGCGCTGGCCCGCAAGCCGTGGCAGGTGTTCACGCGTGAGGTGCTCCTCGAGCAGGTCTGGGGTTACCGGCACGCGGCCGACACCCGGCTGGTCAACGTGCATGTGCAGCGGCTGCGCTCCAAGGTCGAGAAGGACCCGGAGAAGCCGGAGATCGTGGTGACCGTCCGTGGCGTCGGTTACAAGGCCGGACCGAGCTGACATGACCAAGGACAGTGCCGCTTCGGCGCCCGGCCGGTCCGGGGCCCACGCCGGAGGGCCTGTCGGCCACCCGCCCACCGGCTCCCGCCGGCGCCGGCTGCTGGAGGGTGGGCTGCTGCACGGCGGGGTGCAGGGCAGCCCGGTGCTCCGGCTGTTCATGCGCTGGGTGCACCGTCCGCTGCTGCCCGTCATGCGGCTGTGGCGGCGCAACATCCAGCTCAAGGTCGTCGTCACCACGCTGCTGATGTCGCTGGGCGTGGTGCTGCTGCTCGGCTTCGTGGTGATCGGGCAGGTCCGCAACGGGCTGCTGGACGCGAAGGTGAAGGCGTCCCAGAGCCAGGCCACCGGAGGGTTCGCGGTGGCCAAGCAGAAGGCCGAAGAAGCGGCCAGCGTGACCGGTGACGACGGCGTGCCCGTCGTTCCCGTGGACGGCCGCACCCCGCAGAACGTCAACCAGTGGATGAGTGAACTGGTGAAGTCGCTCTCCAGCGGTGGCCAGGGCGCCTTCGACGTGGTCACCCTCCCCATGGGCGGGGAGAGCGGAAGCGGGCGCGGCCTGCGCGCCTCCGGCTTCGTCAACTGGTCGGGCAGCGTGCCCGGTGACCTGCGGGAGCGGATCGACGGCAGCACGGTGGCGGCGCAGAGCTACACCCGGATCGTCTACGACTCCGGCGAGGCGTCCCAGCCCGGCCTGGTCATCGGCAAGCAGGTCAATGACCCCAACGGTGAGCCGTACCAGCTCTACTACCTCTTCCCCCTCACGCAGGAGGAGGAGTCGCTCAGCCTGGTCAGAGGCACGCTGGCGACGGCAGGGCTCTTCGTCGTCGTCCTGCTCGGGGCCATCGCCTGGCTCGTGGTGCGCCAGGTCGTCACGCCCGTACGGATGGCGGCGAGCATCGCCGAGCGGCTGTCCGCCGGGCGGTTGCAGGAACGGATGAAGGTCACCGGCGAGGACGACATCGCGCGGCTCGGCGAGGCCTTCAACAAGATGGCGCAGAACCTGCAACTGAAGATTTCCCAGCTGGAGGACCTGTCGCGGATGCAGCGGCGGTTCGTCTCCGACGTGTCGCACGAGCTGCGGACGCCTCTGACCACCGTACGCATGGCCGCCGACGTCATTCATGACGCGCGTGTGGACTTCGATCCGGTGACCGCGCGGTCGGCGGAACTGCTCGCCGACCAGCTGGACCGGTTCGAGACGCTGCTCGCGGACCTGCTGGAGATCAGTCGCTTCGACGCGGGCGCGGCGGCACTGGAGGCGGAGCCGATAGACCTCAGGGAGGTCGTGCGGCGGGTCGTCGGCGGCGCCGAACCGCTCGCCGAGCGCAAGGGCACACGGATACGCGTCGTCGGTGACCAGCAGCCCGTCGTCGCCGAGGCGGACGCCCGGCGGGTGGAGCGGGTACTGCGCAACCTCGTCGTCAACGCCGTCGAGCACGGTGAGGGCAACGACGTCGTCGTCAAGCTCGCCGCGGCCGGAGGCGCGGTCGCCGTGGCGGTGCGCGACTACGGCGTCGGCCTGAAGCCGGGCGAAGGAGCCCGCGTCTTCAGCCGCTTCTGGCGGGCCGACCCGGCACGCGCGCGTACCACCGGAGGTACGGGGCTGGGGTTGTCGATCGCCCTGGAGGACGCGCGGCTGCACGGTGGCTGGCTGCAGGCCTGGGGTGAGCCCGGTGGCGGCTCCCAGTTCCGGCTGACGCTGCCCAGGACGGCGGACGAGCCGCTGAGGGGTTCGCCGATACCGCTGGAGCCGACGGACTCGCGGAGCAACCGCGGGCCGGGTGACGCCGGTCCCGACGGCGCCGGTCCGCCGCACGGCGCGGACAAGGCGGCCACCGTCCCGGCGCAGGCATCGGTCGGGCAGGCACTCCCGGTGTCCGCCCGAGGACCCATCCCGCCGCGGTCGGCCACCACGGCCCCCACGGCCGATCCGACGGCACTTCCTGGCAACGGCGCGCGCGTGGTGCCGCGACCCGTGTCGGGCGCGAGGAGACAGGACGGCGGATCCGCGCCGGAGGCGTCGAGTCCTCCGGACGCCGGACCGGAGGACCCGAGCAGGCAAGGGGAGGCATCTCGTGGGCGCTGACCGCGAGGGGAGCGGTCGGCGGGGGCCGGCACGCGCGGTGACGTATGCCGTCTGTGGCGTCGTACTGCTGGCCGGGTGTGCGTCCATGCCCGACAGCGGGGATCTGCGGGAAGTGGAGTCGACGTCGCGGCAGGACCCGCAGGTGCGGGTGTTCGCGATGCCGCCGCGGGAGGACGACTCGCCCACGGAGATCGTGCAGGGCTTCCTGGAGGCACTGACCAGCAACGAGCCCCGGTACGAGACGGCGCGCAAGTACCTGACGGGCGAGGCGGCGAAGACGTGGCGGCCGGAGCGGTCCACGACGGTGCTGACGGGAGGTCCGGGCACCGAGTCCGACCACTCCGGAAGCCGCGACGACGCCGACGACTACTCGGTCACGCTGACCGGCACCAGGGTCGCCACGGTGGACGGGCAGCAGTCGTACTCGCCGGCGGACGGCCAGTACCGCGAACCGGTGCACCTCACCCGGGACACAAAGAGCGGGCAGTGGCGCATCGACGATCTGCCGCAGGGCGTCATCATGGGCAAGTCGGACTTCCAGCGCACCTACGTGTCCGTCAACAAGTACTACTTCGCCTCGAACACCGCTGACACCACACAGGCCGGTACGAGCGCGCAGCCGGCGGCCGTCGCCGACCCCGTCTACGTGCGCCGGCTCGTGGACCCCATGACACAGGTGGTGCGTTCCCTGATCAGCGGGCCGACGGGCCTGCTCGAGCCCGTGGTCAGGTCGAGTTTTCCGACCGGGACGGCACTGGCGAAGAACGCCGGCTCGCTGACGCCCGACGACCACAACAAACTGACGGTGCGGCTGAACGACAAGGCTGCCCGGGCCGGCGAGGACAGGTGCGACGAGATGGCGGCCCAGCTGCTCTTCACACTGCGGAACCTCACTCCGGTGGTGGAGGAGGTCGAGCTGCGCTCGGGCGGCGAGCGACTGTGCTCGCTCACCGAGGACCGGGCCGAGGCGGTCGCGACGCGCGGCTCGGCCCAGCGGCCCGACTACCTGTACTTCGTCGACGAGAAAAACCGCCTGGTGCGCATCGCCGCGGGCAGCAACGGGACCCGGCCGGAGCCCGTCCCCGGGGCGCTGGGTGAGGGCTCGGTGGGCCTGCGGTCGGTGGCGGTGTCGCGGGACGAACACAGTGCGGCCGCGATCGGTCCGGAGAACAAGTCGTTGTACGTCGGTTCGCTGGTCCAGGGTGGTTCGCTCGGCGACCCGGTGCTGGCCAGCAAGGGCAAGAAGGAGGAGAACCGGCTGACGCCGCCCAGCTGGGACGCGCAGGGCGACCTGTGGATCGCAGACCGCGACCCGGGCGCCCCCCGGCTGCTGCTGCTGGAGGAGGGCGCGGGCGAGCCGCTGGAGGTGCGGACCCCGGGGCTGGACGGGCGGGTCCAGGCCGTGCGGGTGGCGGCCGACGGCGTGCGGATCGCGCTCATCGTGGAGAAGGACGGCAAGCGGTCACTGCTCATCGGACAGATCGAGCGGGACGGGAAGGCCGGCGAGCCGTCCGCGGTCACCGTCGTCGGACTGCGCTCCGCGAGTCCGGGACTGGAGGAGGTCACGGCCATGTCCTGGGCCGGTGACAGCCGGCTCGTGGTGGTCGGGCGCGAGCGTGGGGGCGTCCAGCAGATCGGCTACGTCCAGGTGGACGGCTCCACGCCGGAGGCGTCGGTGCCCGCGGCTCTGACCGGGGTGAAGGAGATCGCCGCGACCGAGGACGAGAGGCTGCCGCTGGTGGCGTACTCGGAGGACGTGATCGTGAGGCTGCCGTCCGGGCTGCAGTGGCAGAAGGTGACGGAGGGGACGGCGCCGGTCTACCCGGGTTGAGGTCTGGCCGGGTTGAGGTCTGCCCGGGGTGAGGTCTGCCCGGGGTGAGGTCTGGCGGGAGTGGGGGCCGTCCCGGGGTGATGTCGGGGCTCGGGACGAGGTCGTCCCAGGGGGAGGCGTCCGGCTGTTCTGACGCGGGCATTCACTCGTGTGGGTGATGCCTGGCGGTCCGGGTCCGGAGTTTTCCACAGGGGCCCCTCCAGCATTGTCCACAGGCCTGGTCGAGTCCTGCGGGTGTTGGCACAGTGGTGGCCATGCGGGGATGGTGGCGGGACCTCACGGACCTGGTGCTGCCGGCCGAGTGCGGAGGCTGCGGCAGGGCTCGCTCGGTGCTGTGCCCCCGGTGCCGTACGGCGCTGAACGGGGGCGCGCCGCGCCGGGTCCGGCCGGTGCCGGAGCCATCCGGGCTGCCGGTGGTGCACGCGGCCGCCAGGTACGCGGACGAGGTACGAGCCGCCCTGCTGGCCCACAAGGAGCGCGGTGTACTGGCCCTCGCGGCACCGCTCGGCGCGGCTCTGGCAGGAGCGGTGCGGGCAGGGCTCCGGGAGGCGGGGACGGGCGTCGGCGGCCTGGGGCCCGTACGCGGGCGTGGGCCGGTACTGCTCGTGCCCGTGCCCTCCGCGCGTCGGGCGGTGCGCACGCGGGGGCACGACCCCGCGCGGCGGATCGCCCTCGCGGCAGCGGGGGAGCTGCGGCGGACCGGTACGTCGGCGCGAGTGCTGGCCGTGCTGCGCCAGCGGTACGCCGTGGCCGACCAGTCGGGGCTCGGCGCCCGGCAGCGGCTGGACAATCTCGCCGGGGCGCTGGCGGTGGTTCCCGGAGGTGGCCGGCTGCTGTGCGGTGGTGGGCCGGTCGTCCTCGTCGACGACCTGATGACGACGGGGGCGTCTTTGACGGAGGCGGCGCGTGCCGTGCGCGCGGCGAACCGGACGGTGAAATCGGCTGTGTATCCGGCGGTGGCCGGGGAAGGCAGAGAGGAACGGAAGACCGGGCCCCGAATGGCGGGTTCGAACGGAGGCGGTGGCGTGATTCGTGAAGCGATCTGCGCGGCAGTGGTCGCGGCTTCACCAGATTCTTTCGAAATAAACCGGAACTGACTGAGAACTTGCGTCGTTGCAGCTAGTGAGAGGTTCAATTCATCGGAACGGAGGTACGCCGCAGTAGAGGGTGACGACTTCCGTCCCGGCGAGATATGTTCGGTTGTGAGGCAAAGCCGCAGGCCACCACCTCCCGAATCTGATTGCCGTGCTGCGGGTTTTGCCGTCATCACCCGCATCGGTGGAGTGGAGATCTCGCCCGCGGGGGAGGAGGTGGGAGTCACCGAGTCCGAGGTTCTGGGACAGACCGGAACCTGGTGCGAAAGGGAGATGCTCCGCCATAGAAGCGGAGCGATCCGGGAACGGAGTTCTGCGTGGACATCGTCGTCAAGGGCCGCAAGACCGAGGTGCCCGAGCGGTTCCGGAAGCACGTGGCCGAGAAGCTGAAGCTGGAGAAGATCCAGAAGCTCGATGGCAAGGTGATCAGCCTCGACGTCGAGGTGTCCAAGGAGCCGAACCCCCGGCAGGCCGACCGCTGTGACCGAGTGGAGATCACCCTCCGCTCCCGCGGTCCGGTGATTCGGGCGGAGGCGGCGGCGAGCGACCCGTACGCGGCGCTCGACCTGGCGGCGGAGAAGCTCGGTGCCCGGCTGCGCAAGCAGCACGACAAGCGCTTCTCGCGCCGTGGTGCGCGCAGGATCTCGGCAGCCGAGGTCGCCGACCACGTCCCCGGCGCGGCGACGCTCAACGGGAGCGGTGAGGTCGTCCCGCCGGAGAAGCAGGACGTCGTACCCACCAAGAAGATCGGCTCGCTCGAGGTCCAGGGCGACGGCCCGCTCGTCGTCCGTGAGAAGACCCACGTGGCCGCACCGATGTCCCTCGACCAGGCGCTCTACGAGATGGAACTGGTCGGGCACGACTTCTACCTGTTCGTCGACTCCGAGACCAAGGAGCCCAGCGTCGTCTACCGGCGACACGCATACGACTACGGCGTGATCCACCTCACCACGGACACGATGGTCACCCAGGCGAACGCTCCCGAGGCGGGCGACGCGCTCGGCGGCTGACGACGCCCGGGTGAGACGGACCGGTGCCCCTGGAGCGCGTGTGCGCCCCCAGGGGCACCGGTGTGCGACGGTGCGCGAGGACGTGCGACCCCTTCGTGGCGCGCGCGTCGCCCCGGTGTCGGCCGGACATGGAATCATGGCGGCAACGGCCCAACCGGTGGGTCGTTGCTCTGGGTTGGCGATGGCTCAGGACCACGGGCCACAGCCTTCAGGGGGAGGAACGATGGCGGACAGTTTCGGACCGATGCGGAGCGAGGGCGTCGACGAGGGGATCGACGACGGCGCTGCCGGCATGGGCCCGGACGCGCGCTCTGCGCGCAAGGAGCCGATCAGGGTCCTGGTCGTGGACGACCACGCCCTGTTCCGCCGCGGCCTGGAGATCGTGCTCGCGGCCGAGGAGGACATCCAGGTCGTCGGAGAGGCCGGTGACGGCGCCGAGGCCGTGGAGAAGGCCGCCGACCTCCTGCCGGACATCATCCTGATGGATGTGCGGATGCCCAGGCGGGGCGGAATCGAGGCCTGCACCTCCATCAAGGAGGTGGCCCCCAGCGCCAAGATCATCATGTTGACGATCAGTGACGAGGAGGCCGACCTCTACGAGGCGATCAAGGCGGGTGCCACCGGTTATCTCCTCAAAGAGATCTCGACGGACGAGGTGGCCACCGCCATTCGCGCGGTGGCCGACGGACAGTCGCAGATCAGTCCGTCCATGGCGTCGAAACTGCTCACCGAGTTCAAGTCGATGATCCAGCGGACCGACGAACGCCGATTGGTGCCCGCGCCCCGGCTCACGGACCGTGAACTGGAGGTCCTCAAGCTCGTCGCCACCGGAATGAACAACCGGGACATCGCCAAGGAACTGTTCATCTCCGAGAACACCGTGAAGAATCACGTGCGCAACATCCTGGAGAAACTGCAACTGCACTCCAGGATGGAGGCCGTGGTGTACGCGATGCGGGAGAAGATCCTCGAGATTCGGTGAAGCCGGTGCGTCCGGTGCGTCCGGCGAAGCCCGTGAAGCTCGGTGCGTCGGCTCCCGTCAGGTGAGGAGACGGGCCAGCTCTCTCGTGAGGGGCTCGCGCAGGTCCGGCGCGACGACCCGTTCCACGCGTACGTCGGTGCAGCCGACCCAGCCCGCCGCCTCGACCAGAGCCTGGGCCACGGCCGGGGCCGCCTTGGGGCCGCCCAGCGTGACCTGCCTGGCGACCAGCGTGAGCCCCTCACGCGCCGGGTCCACGCGGCCGACGAGTCGGCCGCCGGCCAGGACGGGCATCGCGAAGTAGCCGTGCACCCGCTTCTGCTTGGGCACATAGGCCTCCAGGCGGTGGGTGAAACCGAAGATCCGTTCCGTGCGCGCACGATCCCAGACCAGGGAGTCGAAGGGCGAGAGCAGCGTCGTGCGGTGACGGCCGCGCGGGGGCGCCTCCAGGGCCGAGGGGTCCGCCCAGGCGGGCTTGGACCAGCCCTCCACCGTGACCGGGACCAGGCCCGAGTCGGCGATCACGGCGTCGACCTGCTCACTCCTGAGGCGGTGGTAGTCCGCGATGTCCGCGCGCGTGCCGACGCCCAGGGACTGGCCGGCCAGGCGGACCAGGCGGCGCAGGCACTCGGCGTCGTCCAGCTCGTCGTGGAGCAGCGCGGCCGGGACCGCGCGCTCGGCCAGGTCGTACACCCGCTTCCAGCCGCGGCGCTCGACGCACACCACCTCGCCGTACATGAGGGCGCGCTCGACGGCGACCTTCGTGCCGGACCAGTCCCACCACTCGCTGGTCCTCTTCGCGCCGCCCAGGTCCGTGGCGGTGAGGGGGCCCTCGGTGCGGAGCTGCTTGACGACCTGGTCGTAGGTGCCGTCGGGGAGATGGTGGTTCCAGTGCGGGCGGTTGCGGTAGGCGCGGCGGCGGAAGGCGAAGTGGGGCCACTCCTCGATGGGGAGGACGCAGGCCGCGTGGGACCAGTACTCGAAGGCGTGGGTGTCTTCCCAGTAGGCGGCTTCGACTGTTCTGCGGCCGACCGCGCCCAGGCGGGCGTACGGGATGAGTTCGTGGGAGCGGGCGAGGACCGAGATGGTGTCGAGCTGCACCGCGCCCAGATGACGGAGGACACCGCGGACGCCTGCGCGACGGTCGGGGGCGCCGAGGAAACCCTGCGCGCGGAGGGCGAGGCGGCGGGCCTCGTCTGCGGACAGTTCCGTGACGGGGGGCGGGAGGGTCGTCATACGTACGCACGATAAGGGGTGGGTCTG